>JAHRXD010000006.1 GCA_019104825.1 Comamonas sp. | reverse complement strand
GCGCTTGAGGTAGAGCAGTTTCGGCGCATCCCGCTCGGCCTCGCGCCGCCACTTGTCGAACTCGGCACCGTTGCTGACGCCCTCGGGAATGAGCTGATCGTAGAAGGCAAAGATCAGCTCGTCGTCGACCAGCACGTCGGGACGCCGCGACTTGTGCTCCAGCGTCTCGATGTCGAGCATCAGCTGGTGGTTGTGGCGATAGAACTCCCAGCGCCGGGCGAACTCCTCGGCGATCTCGCCGCCGACGAGGCCCTGGCGGATGAAGATCTCGCGGGCCTCCTTCGGATTCATCGGCCCGAAGTTCACGCGCTTCTTCGGGTTGATGACGATGCCGTAGAGCGTCGAGCGCTCGAAGGCGACCACCTGCATCGCCTTCTTTTCCCAGTGCGGATCGAACCAGCTGCGCTTGATCAGATGGCCGCCGACCTTCTCCAGCCACTCCGGCTCGATGCGCGCCACGCAGCGCGCGAAGAGCTTGCTCGTCTCGGTGATCTCGGCGGCGGCGATCCACTTGCCGGCCTTCTTCTGCAGCGCCGAGCCGGGGTGGATCAGGAACTTCATGCCGCGCGCGCCAAGATAATGGCCGGAATCCTCGGACTTGCAGCCGATGTTGCCGAGCAGGCCGGCGAGCAGCGCGCGGTGGATCGCATCGTAGGTGGCCGGGATCTGGTTCTCGCGCCACTCGTGCTCGGCCGCGAAGGCATGCAGCTGCCCGTGCACGTCGCGCCACTCGCGCATGCGCAGCGCCGACAGGAAGTTGGCGTGGCAGGCCTGCACCAGCTTGCGCTGCGACTTCTTGTGCTCGATCTCGCCCGCGTACCACTGCCAGAGCTTGAGCCAGGAGAGAAACTCGGACTTCTCGTCGGCGAACTTCTTGTGCGCCATGTCGGCGCTGCCCTGCTTGTCCTGCGGACGCTCGCGCGGGTCCTGCACGGTCAGCGCGGCGGCGATCACCAGCATCTCGTGCAGGCAGCCCTCGTCGCGCGCGGCAACGATCATGCGCGCGATGCGCGGATCGAGCGGCATCTTCGCCAGCTCCTGGCCGACCGGCGTCAGTGCGTAATCCTCGGTCACCGCGCCGAGTTCGAGCAGCAGCTGGTAGCCATCGCTGATCGCCTTGGGCGGCGGCGCCTCGATGAAGGGGAAATCCTCGACGTCGCCGAGGCGCAGCGATTTCATGCGCAGGATGACGCCGGCCAGCGAGGAGCGCAGGATTTCCGGATCGGGAAAGGCCGGCCGCGCCTTGTAGTCGTCCTCGTCGTAGAGGCGGATGCAGACGCCGGCGGCGACGCGGCCGCAGCGGCCGGCGCGCTGGTTGGCCGAGGCCTGCGCGATCTTCTCGACCTGCAGCTGCTCGACCTTGTTGCGGTAGGAGTAACGCTTGACGCGCGCCAGGCCCGAATCGACGACGTAGCGGATGCCCGGCACGGTGAGCGAGGTTTCGGCGACGTTGGTCGCCAGCACGATGCGGCGGCCGCCGTGCGGCTTGAAGATGCGCGACTGCTCCTCGGCCGACAGGCGGGCGAAGAGCGGCAGGATCTCGGTTTGCGGCGGGTGGCGTTTTCTCAGCGCCTCGGCCGCCTCGCGGATCTCGCGCTCGCCGGGCAGGAAGACGAGTACGTCGCCCGGCCCCTCGCGGTGCAGTTCGTCGCAGGCATCGACGATGGCGTCGTAGAGATCGCGCTCCTCTTCCTTCTCGGCCTCCTCGGTCTGCACCGCGCGGTAGCGCACCTCGACCGGATACAGGCGGCCGGAGACCTCGATCACCGGAGCCGGCGCGCCATCCACCGCGAAGTGCCGGGAAAAACGCTCGGCGTCGATGGTCGCCGAGGTGACGATCAGCTTGAAGTCCGGCCGCTTGGGCAGCAGCTGCTTGAGGTAGCCGAGCAGGAAGTCGATGTTCAGGCTGCGCTCGTGCGCCTCGTCGATGATGAGGGTGTCGTAGGCTTTCAGCAGCGGGTCGGTCTGCGTCTCGGCCAGCAGGATGCCGTCGGTCATCAGCTTGACCGACGCGCCTTTTTGCAGGGTGTCCTGAAAACGCACCTTGAAGCCCACCACCTCGCCCAGCGGGGTGTTCAGCTCCTGCGCGATGCGCTTGGCCACGCTGCTGGCGGCAATGCGCCGAGGCTGGGTGTGGCCGATCAGCCTGCCGCGCTGCCCCTCTGGCGCGTTGCACACGCCCCGGCCCAGCGCCAGGGCGATCTTGGGCAGCTGCGTGGTTTTGCCGGAGCCGGTTTCACCGCAGACGATGATGACCTGATGCGCCTGCAAGGCATCGGCAATCTCCTGGCGGCGGGCGGATACGGGGAGCGACTCGGGAAAGGTGATCTGCAAGGACATAAGGGGCGGGATTATCCCCGCGCCCCATGCACTCCCGGATGCGCAACGAAAAAAGGCACGCGGCGCCGGTTGCCGCGTGCCTTTTTGCACCGATGCAAGGCGACGGTTTATTTCTTCACGCTCAGGCGCTCCTGCATCCGCTTGGCCCGCTCGTCCGAACCGGGGTGGGAGCTGAGCAGGGAGCCGCCGCCACCGCTGATCTTGGACAGCTTCTGGAAGCCGGTGACCAGCCCCTTGCGCTCCAGCTTGAGGCTGGTGAGCAGGTCGAAGGAGTAGCCGTCGGCATCCAGCTCCTGCGATTGCGAGAACTGCGCGTTCAGGAACTTCTCTGCCAGATCGCCCGCCTGCGAACGCGTCAGCGCCGCCACGGTGGCGTTGCTGCTTTGCGCGGCCAGCTGGCGGGCGGCAGTGGCGGCATAGGCCGTCTGCATGCGCTTCTTGCTGTGCCCCAGGGCAACGTGGCCGATTTCATGGCCCAGCACGCCGCGCAGCTCGTCGTCGTTCATCAAGTCCATCAGACCGCTGTAGACCCGGATGCAGCCGTTGGCCATGGCCCAGGCGTTCACGTCGGACGTCAGGTAGACCTTGTAGACCGCCTTCTTGCCGTCGATTTCCTTGGGCATCTTGGCCACCACCTTGTTCAGGCGCGTGGTGTATTTGTTTTTCGCCGGGGCGACCTTGTTCTGGGCGTCCATCTCCTCGCACGACTGGTTGGACATGGCCACCACCTCGTCGTCCGTCAGCGACATGGCCTTCATGGCCGTGGCACCCACCCCCACGGCGCTGTTCACATCCATCGTGACGCAACCGGCCAAACCCAGGCTGCCCGCCAACACCGTTGCTGCCAATGTCTTGCGCATAAATCCCCTTTCTCTCTCAAAAGTAAAAAAAACGCCAAAGCGTAGCCCAGCACCGGGCCGCCGATGCCCTTGCGTACCCGTTCTTACGACCGTTTACACCTCTTTGCGCAAACACCCGCCCCCTGTGGGCGTTACCTCCGTTTACGCAAGCGTTACACAGGCGCTTGTTATGCTCACCTGCTTTGCCTGCAGGGCACAACATACGTACCAATTTTTCGAGAATCCATGCTGAATTTGCTTGCCCCTATCGCACTGCTGGCCGCTTTGTGGCTGTGGCATCCCTTGCTGGCCACAGGCAAACGCTATTACGCGGCGGTGGTGGTGGTGACGGCATTGCTGGGGGCCATGCCTGCGCTGCTGATCTGGGCGGCACGCAATACCGCCGTCAGTTACACAACGGTGGCCTATCTGCAAGTGCCTGCCGGCTGGCTGTTTGCCAGCATTGCAGCGGCGTGGCTCCTGGCGCTGCTGCGCGATGGGCTGGCGCTGCTGGGCAAGATGCTGGGCGCACCGGGGCTGGCCCGGCACCTGTGGCAGCCGCATTACACCCTGCTGGCGATGAGCGTGCTGCTGCTGGTCTGCGGCCACGGGGCCATCCAGGGGCTGCGCCTGCCCGAGGTGCGCGAGCAGGAGCTGGCGCTGGCCAAGCTGCCCCCCGAGCTGGACGGGCTGCGCATCGCGGTGATTGCCGACCTGCACGCCAGCCCGATCAACAATGCCTTCTACGTGCGCGAGGTGGTCAGCCGCACCAACGCGACCAAGCCCGACCTGATCGTGCTGCCCGGCGATCTGATCGACGGCGACGTGGCCACCCAGGCCGTGAACATTGCCGCCCTGGCCGATCTGAGCGCCCCCCACGGCGTCTGGGCGGCGCCCGGCAACCACGAGTACTACAGCGGCTACGACGCCTGGGCCAAGGTGTTTGCCGGTCTGGGCCTGCCCTATCTGGCCAACCAGGCCCACACCATCACCGTGCGCGGCAAGCGCCTGACGCTGTCGGGCGTGGGCGACCCGGCCTACGCGCAAAGCCACAACCCCGGCGGCGGCGTGCCGCCGGACATCGCCAGCGTTGCCCGGCAGGCCCAGACGCAGCAGTCCCAGTTCCACATCCTGCTGGGGCACCAGCCCAAGCTGGCCCGCGAATACGCCGCCCAGCACAGCGTGCATCTGCAGATTGCCGGGCATACGCACGGCGGGCACATCCGGGGCTTCGACCGATGGGTGGTGGCCCCGGCGAACAACGGCTTCGTGCGCGGGCGCTACGACGTGGGCGACATGGTGCTGTTCGTCAGCAGCGGCGCCGGGCTGTGGGCCGGGTTCACCCTGCGCCTGGGCGTGCCTGCGGCCATCGACGTGCTGGTGCTGCGCAGCCAGCAATCATCTGAATAATTTAACTAAATAATTAAATAACGAAATAGGCCATAATCACGGCCCATGCCAAACGCCGCCGCGCCCTCTTCCGACCCCACCCCATCCTCCACTTCGGCCCTGCAAGCCCGCAACCTGGGGCTGCTGGTGGCGGCACAGGCGCTGGGCGGGGCCTCGCCGCCGATCATCATCTCGCTGGGCGGGCTGGTCGGCCAGCAACTGTCCAGCAACCCCGCGGCGACCACCTTGCCGGTCAGCATCTACCAGCTGGGGCTGGCGCTTTCGACCCTGCCGGCCGCCTGGCTGATGCAGCGGCTGGGCCGGCGCTGGGCCTACGTGCTGGGCGCGGTGCTGGGGGTGGTGTCGGGCATCGTCGCCGCGCAGGGGATTGCGCAATCGGACTTCTTCACCTTCTGCCTGGGCACGGCCCTGGCCGGTTTCTACGCCGCCTGCGTGCAAAGCTACCGTTTTGCCGCTGCCGATGCGGTGGCCGAGGCGCACCTGCAGGCCAAGGCCATCTCGCGCATCATGGTCGGCGGGCTGATTGCCGCCATCATCGGCCCGCAGGTGGTGATCTGGACGCGCGACGCCCTGCCCGCCACGCCGTTTGCCGGCAGCTTCTACAGCCAGGCCGCCCTGGCCGCGCTGGCCCTGCCGGTCGTGCTGCTGCTGCGCCTGCCCGCGCCGAAAAAGCTGGCAGCCACCGGCACGGCCCGCCCCCTGGCGCAGATTGCCGCCACGCCGCAATTCATCGCCGCCGCCGCGGCCGGGGTGGTCAGCTACGGGCTGATGGCCTTCCTGATGACGGCGGCCCCGATGGCCATGGTCGGCTGCGGGCACAGCGTGGGCGAGGCGGCCCTGGGCATCCAGTGGCACGTGCTGGCGATGTTCGGCCCGAGCTTTTTTACCGGGCGGCTGATCGGGCGCTTCGGCAAGCGCAAGATCACCGCCCTGGGGCTGGTGATGATCGCCGCCTCCGGCCTGCTGGCCATGGCCGGGGAGGATTTGCCGCAGTTCTGGGGTTCGCTGATCCTGCTGGGCGTGGGCTGGAATTTCGGCTTCATCGGCGCCACCGCCATGCTGACCGAGTGCTACACCCCTGCCGAGCGCACCAAGGTGCAGGCGCTGAACGACTTCCTGGTGTTCGGCACGGTGGCCGTGGCCTCGTTCGGCTCCGGGCAGTTGCTGCACAGCGTCGGCTGGAACGGCATCAACCTGGGGATGCAGCCGCTGGTGGTGCTGGTACTGGTCGTGATGGTCTGGCAGGGCCGCAAAATGAATAGCTCTTTGCGCTGATGGTCAAATGGTTTCAGCATTGGATGATGCTGAAACCATTGTGTTATAAGCGGCGCAAGCTATCGTAAAAACAAAAGCTTGAATCCCCACGCCGCACCACAACATGCCAGCCATGACCACCAATCCCCTTCTTGACACTTCGGGCCTGCCGCTGTTCGACCAGATCCAGGCCGCCCACGTTGCCCCCGCCATCGAACAGCTCGTTGCCCGCGCCGACGCGGCGCTGGAAACCGTCACCGCGCCGGACTTTCCCGCCGACTGGCAGGCCGTCGCCAAAACGCTGGACACCGCCACCGAAGCCCTGGGCCGCGCCTGGGGCGCCGTCAGCCATTTGAGCAGCGTGGCCGACACGCCCGAGCTGCGGGCCGCCTTCAACGCCGCCCTGCCGGTGGTGACCGAGTTCTGGACGCGCCTGGGCGCCGACGAGCGCCTGTACGCCAAATACAAGGCCATGGACGTGAACGTTCTGACCCCCGCACAGCGCAAGGCCCACGCCAATGCGCTGCGCGGCTTCGTCCTCTCGGGCGCCGAATTGCAGGGCGCCGCCAAGGAGCGCTTTGCCGCCATCCAGGAGCGCAGTGCCGCCCTGGCGCAAAAATTCAGCGAAAACGCCCTGGACGCCACTGACCGCTGGGCCTACTACGCCAGCGCCGAAGAAATGACCGGCATCCCCGCCGACGTACAGCAGGCTGCCCGCGCTGCTGCCCAGGCCGAGGGCAAGGACGGTTACAAGCTCACCCTGAAAATCCCCAGCTACCTGCCGGTGATGCAGTTTGCCGGCAGCGGCGCCCTGCGCGAAAAGCTCTACCGCGCCTACGTCACCCGCGCTTCCGACCAAGCCGAGGGCGAAGGCCGACAGTACGACAACCGCGCCATCATCGAAGAAATCCTGGCCCTGCGCCGCGAAGAAGCGCAGTTGCTGGGCTACGACAACTTCGGCCAGGTCTCCCTCGTGCCCAAAATGGCCGATACGCCCGAGGAAGTCATCGCCTTCCTGCGCGATCTGGCCCACCGCGCCCGCCCCTATGCCGAACAGGACG
>JAHRXD010000247.1 GCA_019104825.1 Comamonas sp. | reverse complement strand
GTCCCTGGCGGCCCAGCGGCGCTGCGCCTCGGCCACCATGGCGTCCACCGAGGCCAGCGGCGCGGCCACGCCGGCGCGGTCGTGCGGCAGGCCGGTTTCCTGTGCCTCCATCTGCTCGTGCAGTTCGTGCAGCGGCTCCAGCTGGGTGTGCGACACCGGGAAGTAGATGCCCGCAAAAATCACCAGCCCGGTGAACGCGAAAAAGAAGTGAAACGGCAGCGCCAGCACGCCGGTCATGTTGTGCAGATCGAGCGTGCTGCGCTGCGTGGCCTTCTTCGGACGGAAGGTAAAAAATTCCCGAAAAATCTTGCGGTGCATGACCACGCCGCTGACCAGCGCCGCCAGCATCATCAGCCCCGCAAAACCCACGATCCAATAGCCCAGGTCGGCCCAGTAAAAATTCAGGCTGTAGTGCAGCGGGTAGAAGAACTGGCTGCCGATCTTCAGTTGGTCGTCCGGCAGGGCAGCGCCGCTGCGCGGGTCGATGGTGCGGTTGCCCCAGACGGCTTCCTCGGGGTTCTTGGCGTTGGGCACCTCGTAGCCCGCAAACAGGCCCAGCACCGGGTCGCGGTGCGTGGTGTAAGCGCCCCAGCGGCGCACGGTGTCGAACCGTTCGGGCAGCGCACCATGGACGCGATCGCGCATGAAATCCAGGCTCTGCCGGCTGGGCTGCATGTCCTCGAACACCGGGCGCAGCAGCGTGTCGAACGACGGCATGGGCTGCGGCGCGAAGCGCGACTGGGGAATCGCCCAGCGGTCGATCTCGCGGTCGAATACCGACAACGCGCCGAAAAAGAAGCAGGCCATCAGCACCAAGCCCAGCGTCAGGCCGAACCAGGTGTGCAGCCAGGTCATGGCGTGGCGGAACGAGGGGAACATCCGTTTTTCTCCATCAAGGATTCTGAAAGCAACTGACCAAATGGTTCACACCAGCCCCCACTGCACCAACGAGGCGGCCACGGCCATCAGCGCCCCGCCGCCCGCCAGCACGGCCCACACCCGGCGCAGGCTGCGGGCAGCAATGGCCCACAGGAACACCACCAGGTACAGCAGCACGCCAAGCATGGCGCTCAGGTGCTCGGCATCGTGAAACTCCAGCCCCAGGGCGAACAGGCCCGCCGTACCCAGGGCGATAAAGCCCCAGGTGCAGGCATAGCCGCCCAGCACGGCGGCCAGCACACGGGACAACACGGAAAGCCCGGAACGGGCGGCGGGGAGACTGGACATGGGACACAAGGTGGAAAGAAAACAATCAGGAAGGTGCGGGACAAAGGGCCGCCAGAAACGGCCCTCCTCCCTCTATGACAAACGAAAACCGAAAAAGGGCCACTTTTGTTTTTCCGCCATCGGCAGCAGCCCCGTTCATGGCACTTAGAACCTGTTCACGATCTCGGCGCGAAGGGGTGCGGGATGCGGATCGGGATGGGCTGCTAGGCGCAAACCGCAGCCATAGCGGTGCTATGGCGAGGATTTGCAACGACGCAGAGCGCCCGATTGCGCGACTGCACACCCGCGCGGAGATCGTAAACAGGTTCTTAAAACTTGTAGGTCAGGCTCACATTGACGCTGCGCGGCTCCCCCCAGGTATAGGTGCTGTACCAGCTGAAGATGGAGTAATACTTCTTGTCCAGCACGTTGTTCACCACCAGCGAGGCCGACAGGTTCTTGTTGAACGCATAGCCCGCCATCAGGTCCATGAGCCAGTAGCTCTTGACCGTATGCCTGACGGACTGGCCGGACGGCGTGGAGACATCCCCCCAGGTCTTGTCCTGCCAGCGCATACCACCGCCCAGCGTCAGCCCCGGCAGGCTGGCACCGAACTTGTAACTGGTATACAGGCTGAACTGGCTGACCGGCGTGAGCGTGGACACGCGCTCGCCCTGCTGGCGCGAGACGCTGTGCGAATAACCCGCCTGCAACTGCCAGGCCGGTGTGATCTGCCCGGCCACCTCGATCTCGTAGCCCTTGCTCTTGACGCCCTTGATCGCCCGGTAGGCCGTGCCCCCGTTGGGCGTCACGCCCCCGGTTTCGACGCCGAAGTTGTCCTGCTCCAACTGGAACACGGCAGCCGACGCATTCAGGCGCCCGCCCATGAAGCTGGCCTTCATGCCCACCTCGTAGTTCTTGCCCTGCAGCGGGTCGAGCCGGCGGCCCTGCTCGTCCTGCAAGGACTGGGGCGTAAAAATCCCCGTGTAGCTGCCATAGAGGGAGTAGGTGTCGTTCAAGTCGACCACCGTGCCCAGGTAGGGTACGAATACGCCGGACTCGTCCTGCCCGGCCACGCGATTGCGGTAGCTGGACCAGCGCCCGCCGGTGATCAGCTTCCAGTCGTCGCGCAGATTCCAGCGGGCCGTCACGTACAGGCCCCGCTCGCGGGTGGTTTCGTCATTGGTGCCGTCCGGCGCCGGGTTCCAGTTCGGCCTGGGCACCTGGCCGTTCCACCGGTAATAGTCGGCAACGCTCTTGTCATAGCTGCCGGCATCCCACCAACTGCTGTTCTTCCAGCGCCGGTTGGCCATGCTGGCGCCCAGCACCAGTTCATGCTCGCGGCCTGCCAGGCGCAGCGGCCCGCTCAGGTAGACATCGCCGGCCTTGCTGGTGGTGCGCCCGACGTACTGGCCCGCCCACATCGACACGCCCGAGCCATCCACCGGATCGGGGTGGCCACTGGCCGCAGCCCCCAGGTTGGCGTCGTAGCCATTGACCTGGTGGTTGAACTGCGCCTTGACCACCCAGCCGTTGTCGAAGCTGTGTTCCAGCGTGGCAAAGCCGGTGCGCGTGTACTGGTCCCAATGGCTCCAGCTCGCACCGTTGTTGAACGAGCGCGGCATGGCATTGAACTCTCCCTGCGCATTCAGCACCGGGATACCGCCCCAGGTGGACGCACGCGGCTTGTTGTGCTGGGCATCCAGCCCCAGGGTCAGCAGCGTGCTGGACGTGAGGTCGGCCTCGACGATGCCGTAGAACACGTCCGTCTTGCGCCGGTAGCCATCCTTGTGCGAATGCCGGTCGCTGTACGCAGCCACCCCACGGGCACGCACGCTGCCGCTGGCGTTCAGTGCGCCACTCAGATCGACCTCGGTGCGGTAGCTGTCCCAGCGGCCCGCGCTGCCGGTGATGTGCCCCTGAAATTCACGCGTCGGCTTTTTGCGCACCAGGTTGATGGTCGCGCCCGGCGTACCCACGCCCGTGAGCAGCCCCGTGGCGCCTTTGAGCACCTCCACCCGGTCGTACATGACCATGTCGGACAGCGTGTTGCCCGCCGAGTAGGACGAGTCGCGCATCATCGGAATGCCGTCGTACTGGAAGTTCTGGATGGCAAACCCGCGTGCGTAATACTCCGTGCGTTCGCTGTCGTAAGTGATGATGCTCACGCCCGGCGTGTGTTCCATCACCTGGTCGATGCTGGTGAGCTGGAAGTCGTCCATCTTCTGGCGCGTGACCACGCTCACGGACTGCGGCGTCTCGCGCGGCGTCAGCACCAGCCGCGTCGCCGTGGCGATGGTGCCGGGGGTGTAGCTGCCCGTGCCCTCGGTGATCTCGCCGAGCTGGTTCGACACCACCTTCACCTCGGGCAGGCTCTGCTCGCCGGACACGACGGGCTGCACCGTCAGCGTGCCGTCGCGCACCTGGCCATGCAGGCCGCTGCCCTGCAACAGGGCATCCAGCGCCTGGCGCAGCGGCAGCTCGCCGCGCACGGCCGGTGCCTGGCGCTGCGCCGCCAGCCCCGGCTGGAACACCAGTTGCAACCCGGCCTGGCGGGCAAACTGGTCCAGCGCACCGGCCAGCGGCTGCGCGGCGATGTCGAAGCGCACCACCGGCACCGGGGCGCCCGCCTGGGCCAGGGCCGCCGGCAGCGGCAAGGCCAGCCCCAGGCACAACGTGGCCCGGGCCAATGGCGTACGGCGGAAGCGGAAAAGAAGCGAAAGCATGAAAGTCGTCCTTGAGTCAGTGATGAAGTCGATCCACAGGGGTCACTGCCTGGACGCTTGCCGGTTGCCAAACCCTGAAAAAAAGTTTGCAGGCTATTGATAAATGAGCTTCTTCCGCGCGAAATACTTTCATCTCAAGAATGAGTCACCATGAAATCCAATTAAATATTGCGGAAACAGCTACTTATTTTGATATTCAAGGGGCCACCGCCACCAGCAGGCCGCCGTCCGGCTGCGCACGCACCTGCACCGGCAAGGCCTGGGGTAGCGCCCTGACCCAGGCATGGGCCTGGGCAATGCGCACCCGCCCGCTGAGCGGCAGGCTGGCCGCCTGCGGCGTGCTGTCCAGCGCGAAAGCGGTGTAACGCGACAGCCGCTGCAAGGCCTCGCCCAACGTGGCATCGGCAAACACCAGCTCGCCATGGCGCCACGGGGCCGCCGTCTCCTGCGCCAGCCGTTGCGGCGCATCCTGGCCGCTGCGCCATTGCAGGCCCTGGCCTGCGGTCAGTTCGTGCGCCACGGCCCAACCTGCGCCGTTCGCATCGCGCTCGACACGCACGTGGCCCGACTCCACCTGCACGCTGACCTGCGCCGCCCCGCCATCGGGCCGGGGCGTGATCTCCACCCCGAAGCGCGTGCCCAGCACCGTCACCCGCAGCCCGGCAGCCTGCACGGTGAAAGGCCGGGCCGCGTCCCGCGCCACCTCGAAAAACGCGGCCCCCTGCGCCAACTGCACCGTGCGCCGCGTGGCGAAATATTGCAGCCCGGCGCTGCTGAGGGCATCCAGCAACAGGCTGGAGCCATCGGGCAGCGCATGGCGCACCTGGCGTCCGTGCGGACTGCTCCAGCTCGCCTGCCACTGCACATGGTTGTGCCGGTACCACTGCCACTGCTGCCAGCCCACGCTGGCACCCAGTCCCATCCCGGCCACGCCCAGCAACGCCCCCAAACTGCGGCGGCGGCCCATGCGCTGCCCGCGTGCCAGGCTGTTGCCGCGCCAGCGGTGCAGCGCATCCTCGATGCAGTCATGGGCCTGGAGCAGATCGCGCTCCACAGTGTTCAGCGACACGCCCAGGCGGGCGGCAATTTCGGACTGCTTTTCGCCATGCACGCGGTGCGCCACAAAGACCGCACGGCAGCGCTCGGGCAGCGCGGCCAGGGCCGACTCCAGCACCGCCAGCGCCTGCCGGTACATGACGGCATCGGCCACGTCGGGCGCATGGCTGGGCGCCAGTTGCTCGCGCACGGCTTCGGCATCCAGGTAGCGCCCCTGGCGCTGGCGGCGGCGGTGCGCATCCAGCGCCAGGTTCTGCGCCATCACGGCCAGATAGGCGGTGGCGTCACGCGGTGCCGGACTGGCCGCGCCCGCGCCAGCACCCTCGTCCCCCACGGCGGCCTGCGCATGTTCGGCCAGCCGCAGCCAGGTGTCATGCACCAGATCGCCCGCCTCGTCGCGGGAGCCGGTGCTGCGTGCCGCCACGCGCAGCAGATCGACATAGGCGCGGTCGAACCCGGACAGCAGCGTGCGGGTAAAAGAGGCAGTCAGTTCCATGGGGCGGCATGATAACGATAAAAGAGAGAATCATTCTCAGTACCGATTTGCCGCCGGCCAGAACAGACTCACGATTTTTTTCTGCTGATCTTTTCCATCATCTTGATAACCGTTCCAAAGGCCGCGCCGCGCCATTGGCGGTAGGCATGGCGGGCAGCAGGCGGACGGGAGGCACATCCCCGCCGCTACCGCCCTGCCCGGTTTCAGAACTTCATGGCCAGGGACACACGCAGGTTGCGTGCCTCGCCGTAGTAGGCCGAAGTGGAAATCGCCTGGTACTTCTTGTCGAAGACGTTGTACAGATGGGCCGACAGCGTGAGCTGGGCCGTCAGCGGCATCTGCAGCATCAGGTCGGTCACGGCATAGCTTTTCTGCTCGGCACGGCTCACGCCCGGCAGGCCCAGGAAAGAGTAGTCGCTCCAGGTGCCGCTTTGCCAGCGTGCACCGCCGCCCACGGTCAGGCCGGCCAGGCGGTAGGTGGTGAACAGCTTGAAGGTGTTGCGCGGGATCTCGGGGTTCAAGCGCTGGGATTGGCCGTCGCGTGCCAGGTTGCGTGCAAAGCCGGCAGAGAGGTTCCAGTCCCGGGTCAACGCACCATTGGCCTCCAGCTCGAAGCCCCGCGTTTCGGCCCCCCGCACGGCGCGGTAGGCCTGGCTGCCATCGGGGGCGTAGCTGCCCGTGATGGCCTGGGCCACGTTGTCCTGCAGCAGGCGGTAGACCGCAGCGCTGAGCTGCAGGCGGCGGTCCAGCAGCTCGCCCTTGACGCCCAGCTCGTAGCTGCGGCCCAGCACAGGGGCCAGCGTGCGGCCGTTCACGTCTACGGCGCTCTGCGCCTGGAAGATGTCGGTGTAGCTGCCGTACAGCGACCAGTCGCGGCCCAGGTCCAGCACCACACCGACATAGGGCGTGAGCTTGCCGTTTTCGGCCATGCGGCTGCCGCTGGTTTCGCCCGTGGCGTAGTCGGTGTAGGAGTCGCTGTGTTTCCAGTTCGTCAGGCGCGCGCCCAGGATGACGGACAGGGCATCGGTCGGGCGCAGGCGGATGGAGCCATAGGCGCTACTGCTGCGCTCGCGCGTGCCGCTGTCGCCCAGGGCCGGGTTGTCGGGCTGCACGGGGGTGTTGCCATCCCAGGTGTAGAGGTTGGCGATGCTGCTGTCCCAGCCCGCGAAGGACCAGCGCCCGCGGGCCTGGCTGTCGTTGCGCGTGCGTGCAAAGCTGGCGCCAAAGGCCGCATCGTGCTGGCGGCCCAGCAGGCTGAAGGGGCCGGCGGCCGTGAAATCCAGCGTGTCCTGCTTGGGCCGGCCCGCCCACCACGCGGCCCAGAGGCCGGCACCGGCGCCGGTGGTACGGTTCACGGGCTGCTCGTTGGTCCAGCCCGGGATTTCGTCATAGCTGTTCTGGTCGCGGGTGTAGGCGGCCTTCAGGTGCCAGCCGTTGTCCAGCCGGTGCTCCAGGGAGGCAAAGACGCTGCGGTAGTCACGCCGGGTCGAGGCCCAGCGTGCGCCCGACGAGGCCGAGCGGCTCCAGTTCGTGCGTGTGCCGTCGGTGTAGAACAGCGGCCGGCCCGAGCGGCCGATGCCGCTGGCGTCGTAGTCCTGGGCGGAAAAACCCACGGTGGCCAGGGCGGCAGGCGCCAGGTCCACCTCAACCACGCCGTAGAGCGAGCGGGTCTTGTCCTCTTCGTAGTCCACCTTGGAATGGCGCTTTTGGCTCACGGCCACGACACGGCCGCGCACGCTGCCGGCTTCGTTCAGCGGCGAGGACACATCGACTTCGGCACGCCCGAAGTCCCAGGAGCCGGCCGTGAGCTTGACGCTGCCCAGGAACTCGGCCGTGGGCCGCTTGCGCACCAGGTTGATGGTGGCACCCGGCGTGCCGGCCCCGCTCATCAGGCCCGAGGCGCCACGCACGATCTCGGCGCGGTCGAACATGGCCATGTCGCTGGTCTGGAAGATGCCGGTGTAGTCGCTGAACAGGCGGTTGACCCCGTCGACCTGGAAGTTCTTGACCTGAAAACCGCGTGCGAAATAGAAGTTGGTGTCGCCGCCCGTGGGGCCGTACTGGGCAAAGGTCAGGCCCGTGGTCTGGCGCACCATGTCCTCCTGCAGCACGATGCCCTGGTCGTCCATGCGCTGGCGCGTGAACACCGTGACGGACTGCGGCGTCTCGCGCAGCGACAAGGCCAGGCCCGTGGCCGTGGACGAGGCACGGGCCGTGTAGGCGCCCGTGCGTTCGGTGGCGGCCAGGCGCTCGGCCTCGGCCGTCACGCGCACCTCGGCCAGCGTGGCGCCCGCAGCCGCGTTGCCGACATGCACTTCGGGCACCGCACGCAAAACATATCCGCCCTGCCCCACGGCATCGGCTTGCAGATTCGAGCCTGCAAGCAGCCGCTCCAGCGCCTCGCGCACCGTATAGCGGCCCTGCACCCCGGCCGTGTGTTTGCCTTGCACCAGTGCGGGCGGAGCGCTGACGCTCACCCCCGCATCGGCGGCAAAAGCGGTCAGCGCGGCCGCCAGCGACCCGGCCGGTATTTGAAACGGGTGCTGCGCCTCTGCCCGGGCGGCTGGCTGTGCATGGGCGGTACGCGGCAGCGCTGCCGCCGTGGCCAGGCTGGTGACCACCACGGCGGCCAGCACGGCCTGGGCAATGGCGTGCAAGGGCTGCACCCTGGGAAGATGTGAAAAGCCAAGCGGTGGCAGGGAGTGCGGGGACGGGGGCTGCAAGGCCATGGGCAGGGTTTCCTTCAGAAAGGTGGGGCGATGAAATGACTTGTCATCGAACAGGACACACACCCATGCCCAAAGGGGCCAACGCCTAAAAAAATATGCACTTGTCCTTACCCGCCTGCGCGGGAATGACGACGAGAAAAAGACTTTGAACAGGTTCTAAGACGGCACGACTGCCGGGGCAATCGTGACCCAATACCGGGTGCGGTAATGCACCTGCACGGGCAGCAGGTGGGCCAGATTGCCCAGTACGGCGTCGGTATCCCCCAACTGAAAAGCCCCGGTGATGCGCAATCCGGCCACAGCCGGGTCGCAATGCAGCCAGCCCGGCCGGTAGCGCGAGAGTTCCGCGACGAAGTCGCCCAGGGGCATGTCTTCCACAGCCAGCACGCCACGCGCCCACTGGCCCGCACCGGCAGGCGCTGCCTGGGCCGCCCCCGCTTCGTCCTGGCTGAACCAGGCTTGCTGGCCGGCCTCCAGGCGCCGCACGACCTGGCCAGCACGCGGCGTCAGCTCCACGGCCCCTTGCAATACGACCACATGGCTGCGCCCCGCCTCCAGCCGCACGGTAAAACGGGTGCCAATGGCCCGCACCCGTCCCTGCGGGGTTTCGACCAGGAAGGGCCGGGGCGGCGACTGCACATCCGCTGCGGTTTCAATAAAAATACCGCCTGAGCGCATATACAGCAAGCGCTGATAGCTATCAAAATCAACATCCACGGCACTGGCCGTATCCAGCACGATGCGTCCACCATCGGCCAACTGCCATGTCCGCTGCTCTCCCGTGGCGGTGGCATGCGTGGCCTGCCATTGCGGGGCCGCCCGCCAGGCCAGCCAGCCGGCCGGGGCGGCCACCATCAGCAGCGCCAGCGTGCGCACGGCCTCGCGGCGGCCTGCGCGGCGCTGCCTGCGGCCCAGCGCGGGCGCCCCCAGGGCCGGCGGCACACTGGCCGCACGCTGGCTGATGGCCAGGGCGCGTTGCCAGGCCAATTCGTGGATACCGGCCCGCAGGCGCCAGGCCTCGAAGGCCTGGTGATCGGCCGCGCTGGCCTCGCCCGAATGCAGCAGCACAAACCATTCGGCCGCCTGCAGCGCCACGGCCCGTGGCAGCGCCCCGGTGACCGGGGCGGTAGGAACGGCGGGATTCATACGGCCAGCAAAATGCACTCGGCCATGGCCTGGGCCATGTACCGCTTGACGGAACGCAGGCCGATACCCAGTTCCTCGGCAATGGCGGCATAGGTCAGCCCCTCGATCTGGGACAGGATGAACACCGCCCGCACCTTGGGCGCCAGGGCATCGAGCATGGCGTCGATCTCCTGCAGCGCCTGCAGGATCAGCAACTGCTGCTCGGGCGACGGTGCCTGGGGTTCAGGCAAGGCAGCCAGCGCCTGCAGATAAGCCTGCTCCAGCGACTGGCGGCGCAGGTGATTGACCAGCAACCGCCGCGCCACCGTGGCCAGATAGGCACGCGGCTCGCGCAGCGGCCCACTCAGCGCTTCGTGGGCTGGCGAGGTAAGCAGACGCAAGAACGTGTCCTGCGCCAGATCGGCGGCATCGCCTGCATGGCCCAGGCGGCGGCGCAGCCAACCTTGCAGCCAGCTGTGGTGGTCGGTGTAGAGGGTGGCGATTTCAGGGTATCCGGAAGATTGGGCAGTGGACATATGAGAAGTCGTCACGCAAGCACGCATCACAGCATGAAATAAGAATTAGTCTCATTATAGAGCGCGTACCTACTTCATCCTCCTCCGTGCACTCGACTGCTTGAAGTCACATCCGGTACTGCAGCGTCAGCAGGAAGGAACGCGGCGTTCCGTAGAAGTTGTGGTCGTAGCTGATGGAGCGGAAGTAGGTCTTATCCGTCAGATTGCCGATATTCAGGGCCGCCGAAAGCTGCGGAGTGATCTGGTAGGCCACCCGCGCGTCAATCACGCTGTAGCCGCCCTGCTCGCGTCCATAGTAGCCAAAATCGGCCGAACGACTCTGGCTACGCACACCGCCCGCCACGGTGAGTCGGCTCCAATCGCCCGGCAGGCGATAGCTGGCCCACACGCGTGCCATGTGCCGGGGCACGCCCGTGTTGGCCGAGATGTCGTAGCCGACGGACGGCACGTCCGCCGTTCGATAGCGCGTCTGCGTGTAGGTATATGACGCCGCCAGTTGCAGCCCCCGTGCGACCTCGCCGCTCACCTCGACCTCGGCGCCCTGGCTGCGCACCAGCGCAGACGAGCGATAGCAGGTGCCGCCGCAGCGTGCGTTGGCAGTGTCCTCATCCACCGTATCGTCCTCGAAGGCCACGTTCTTCTGTTCCGTGCGGAACAACGCGAACGCGGCGTTGGCACGCCCGCCCAGCAGTTCGCCCTTGAGGCCCAGTTCGAACGTCCTGCCGGTGACTGGCTCCAGGAATTCGCCCGAGACGCCGCGCTGGCTCTGCGGCTTGAATATGTCGGCATAGCTGCCATAGGCCGACCATTGCGCGTCCAGGCGATAAATCAGCCCGGCAAAGGGCGTGAGATTGCGGTGTTCCTTGGCCGTGGTCGCAGAGTAACCCCAGGCACCGTCCGACACGTAGGTCTGTTCGTAGAAGGACAGCCGCCCGCCGAGTACCAGTGACAACGGGCCAGCCAACTCGTAGCGGCCCATGGCATACAGGCCTTTCTTGTCGGAGCGGTAACCGTCGTCCATGCGGTTGGTGGCCAGGATGGCGGCGCCGCTGGGCTCAGCGGCCATGGACGGCTGGTCGTAGCTCGCGGTGAGGCTCTCGATGTTGCGCTGCCAGCCCCAGATGTCCGTGCTGCGCTGGTGCGAGAAATTGGCCCCCGCTGTTACGGCGAGCTTGCGGCCCAGCACCTGCGTGCTGCCGGTCACGTAGGCGTCGCCGCCCAGATTGCGCGACACCATGTCGAAGTAATAGGCATCGCCACGCATCGTGTTCGGTGGGCCAAGCCGGCCCGAGCGCAGCAAGTACTTGATGTCGTTGGCCTCGTTCACACGCACCAGGGACGCCTTGAACTTCCAGTCGCCCCCGAAGCGGTGCGTCAGATCGGCGTACCAGGTGTCTTGGGTCTTGTCGGCGCGGCTCCAGGGTGTACTGAGATTGGTGGAACGTGCGAAGGCAGGCATGCTGCCGTCGCCGTAGTTGGGCAGGCCGGTCCAGTCAATACTGCCCTCGGGCTTCTCGCGGCTGAAGCCGATGCCCAGCGTGGTCGCGGGACCCAGATCGATGTCCAGCGCACCATAGACCGTGCGCTCACTGGAATCGAAATGGTCGCGGAAGGAATCGGCGGCGCTGTAGTCCACCACCACACGGCCGCGGAGGGTGCCGCTTTCGTTCAGCGGGCCGCCCAGATCGACCTGCATGCCACGTTCGCTCCAGGAACCCACTTTGGCCGTCAGCACGGCTTGGCGCTCGCTGGTCGGGCGCTTGCGCACCAGGTTCACCGACCCCGATGGGTCGCCCGCGCCCTCGAACAGTCCCTGAGGGCCGCGCATGATCTCCACGCGGTCGAATATGGACGTGCTGGTGTTGAACGCCGAGCCGCGTGCATAGAGCTGGCGCTCCAGCGGCACGCCGTCGAACTGGTAGCTGCCAATGAGAAAGCCGCGCGAGTAGTAGTGGCCGCCAGGTTCGTTGGAGATGGCGGACACGCCGGGCGCAGCCATCAGCGCCTCCTTGATGTCGGTGAGTCCCTGATCCTGCAGGCGCTGCTGCGTGATGACGGACACCGACTGTGCGATGTCCCGCTGCGACTGCTCGCCCTTGCCGATGGTGACGATGGTGGAGGCATAGGAGCCAGAGCCTTCTGTCATCGCGCTACGCTCGGTCTGCGCCGTCACGCGCACTTCGCCCAAAATGGCGCTTTCACGCGGCAGTGCAGGCAGTTTTTCCAACGTATAGCGCCCGTCGGCGCTTTGCACCAGTTGCAGGCCGCTGCCCGCCAGCAACCGCTGCAGGGCTTCGCGCGGCGTGTAGCTGCCCATGAGCGCCGGGTTCTGCCGACCGTCGGTGAGCGCAGGGTCAAATGACAGCGACACGCCAGCAGTGGCTGCCACCTGGGCCAGTGCCCGGCCCAGCGGGCCAGGGGCGATCTGGTAGGTCTGGACGGACTGAACCGCCTGGGCAGGCGGCGCATCGGCGGCGTGCGCGGCAGGCCCGCCCGCCAGCGCCCAGCCCAGCAGGGCAAGGCGTGCAGCGTGGGCCACAGGGCGCACAGAGGAAGAAATGGAAGGCAAGACCAGAAAGGCGGACATGGGCAGGTGAACCTTTGGAAAGAGGGAAAACGAATGGCTTCACCAGCCTTGCCAAGCCACTTTCCAAAAAGTGCCACCCCACCGAATATTTTTTTACGGCCGGGCCGTGACCATCACCCAATAGCCGCCCCAGCGGCTGCTGACCTGCAGCGCATAGGTATCGGCCAGCATGTCCAGCGCCCGGTCGGTATCGGCCAGCGGGTAGGCACCGGAAACCTTGCGTTGCGCCACCTCCGGCGCACAGCGCACCACGCCTGATCGGTAGCGGGCCAGTTGGGCGCAGACCTCGGCCAGCGGCATGGCGTCGGCCATCAACATGCCATGCACCCAGGCCTGGGCCTGCGGCACTACGGGCTGCTGCGGCCCGACGCCCTGCCCGGTCAGGACGATCTGCTGCCCGGCGGCCACCACGGCAACCGGCTGCAGGGGGCTGCGTGGGGTGACTTGCACAGCCCCTTCGGTCACCGCCAGCAGCAGCGACCGCGCAGCGCCATCGAGCCGCACGGTAAACCGCGTGCCCAGCGCACGCAGTTGCCCCAGCGCCGTCTCCACCAGCAAGGGCCGGTGGGTGCCGCTGGGGTCGGGGGCTGTTTGTAAAGAAATTGCCCCTTTGCGCAGATACAGCAAGCGCTGATAGCTATCAAATCTAAGATCAACCGCCGTACCGGCATCCAGCAGCAGGTAGCTGCCATCGGCCAGGGTCAGGCTGCGCTGCTCCCTCTGGGCAGCATGCAAGTCCGCCGTCCAGCCCTGCTGTTGCACCAGCTCCCATCCCAGCCAGGCGGCAGGCCCCACCGCCAGCAGCGCGGCCAGTTGGGCCACAGCGGCCCGGCGGCCCGGCCGGGTACGGCGCTCAGGCCGGCCCAGCGCAGGCATGGCCAGACTGGAGGGCAGGCCGCCGAGTTTGCCCAGCAACTGCTCGGCCCGCCCCCAGGCACGGACATGCTCGGGGCTGGCCTGGCGCCAGCGCTCGAAATCGGCATGTTCGGCGGGCGTCATGCCGCCGCTGTGCAGACGCATCAGCCAATCGGCCGCCTCATCGAGCAGATGCGGGGCCACGGTCATTCCTCCATCAGGGCCAGGCACTGGCGGAAGGCCTGGGCCATGTAGCGCTTGACGCTGGTGAGCGACACGCCAAGCTGCCGGGCGATGTCTTCGTACTTCATGCCATCGAGTTGCGAGAGCAAAAAAGCACGCCGTACCAGCGGCGGCAGCGCATCCAGCATGGCGTCGATCTCGTGCAGGGTCTCCAGCACCACGGCACGCTGCTCGGGCGACGGGGCCTCTGGCTCGGGCAGTTGGGCCAGCGCCTCCAGGTAGGCCCGCTCCAGCGCCTGGCGGCGGCACCAGTTGACCAGCACCCCTTTGGCGACCGTGGTGAGGTAGGCACGGGGCGTTTCGATAGATGGCAGATCACGCGCCCCCAGGATGCGCACAAAGGTGTCCTGGGCCAGATCGGCCGCATCAAAGGCATTGCCCACCTTCCTGCGCAGCCAGCCCTGTAGCCAGTGGTGGTGGTCGATGTAGAGGGTGGAGATTTCGGGATGCCGGGAAGAAGAGGATGACACGCAGGGCTCCGGTTCTTGCAGGCGCCCACGCACTTGCAACAAAACAAGAATCATTCCCATTCATTATAGGCAAGCATGTCCTTTGCTTCTTTTTGCTACCGTCATTCCAGTGTTCAGAAGCTGTATGAGATAGCCCCCTGATTCCCCGGCCCCGTCTTATCGCTTATCTTTGAGATAGGAATAGGACTATGAATATGACTAGGCATACGGAGTCGGTGGAGGTAATTTTGAAAGATCAGCGCCGCAGGCGCTGGTCCCTCACCGAA
>JAHRXD010000235.1 GCA_019104825.1 Comamonas sp. | reverse complement strand
AAGAATTCAGGAATCAAAATTTATTCAACGTGCTTTAGCAACTAGCCCAGGTGGCGGAATTGGTAGACGCACTAGTTTCAGGTACTAGCGCTGCGAGGCGTGGAGGTTCGAGTCCTCTCCTGGGCACCAAAGTCGTTGAATGATTTAAAAATTTGCAGACAACCCGCCGGGTGCTACCACACCCCGAAGAAAAGGCAGGTTGCTCGGCCCAGGTGGCGGAATTGGTAGACGCACTAGTTTCAGGTACTAGCGCTGCGAGGCGTGGAGGTTCGAGTCCTCTCCTGGGCACCATTCAAAGCCGCTGTGTTATCGCACAGCGGCTTTTCTCATTTTCCCTTCCTCTGATGTAGCACGGCAGCCCTTCGCCAAGCTTATAAAATGAGTTTAATTCTCATTAACACCTCTCATCGCCAGTTTTGCACTGGCCGTGGGGCACAGGAAGGCATCGTGGGCACGCCAGAGTTCAAACTTCAGCAACGGGTCGAAACCCTCTACACCGATCATCACGGCTGGCTGCAAACCTGGTTGCGCCACCGCATGGGCAATGCCTGCGATGCCGCCGACCTGGCACACGACACCTTCGTGCGCCTGATGGTTCGCCCCCACAGCCTGGGGGAAAGCCGCTTCGACAACCGCCAGCAAGCCCGCGCCTACCTGCGCACCATCGCCAACGGCCTGTGCATCGACCTGTGGCGCCACCGCGAAATCGAACGGGCCTGGGCCGACACCATTGCCGCCCAGCCCGAAGCCTGCGTCCCCTCCGCCGAAGACCAGACTGCCGTACTCCAGGCACTGCGCGAAATCGACGCCATGCTGGGCCAGTTGCCGCCCAAGGCGGCCCGCGCCTTCGTCCTGGCCTGCATCTGCGGCATGACACACCAGGAAGTGGCCCGCGAACTGGGCGTGTCCTCGCGCATAGTCGGCCACTACATCGCCCAGGCCATGCTGCACTGCATGCAGCTCGAAGCACGCCACCTGGCCCAAGGCGGCAGCGCCGCACCATGAACACCCCGCCCACGATGCCATCGCATGAAGCCATGGAGCAGGCCGCCGCCTGGTTCTCGCTGCTGCAATCCGAAGCTGCCACCGACACCGACCGCGCCCGCTGGCAGGACTGGCTGGCCAGCGGCGCAGACCAGCGTGCCGCCTGGGCCTTTGTCGAACGCATCAGCCAACGCCTGCAGCCCCTGCAAACCGGCGCCATGCCGCGCCTGGCCGCCGACGCGCTGCAAGCCAGCGCCAGCAAGCGGCGCAACCGCCGCAGCGTACTGACCATCGCCGCCATGGCCGGCGCAGGCGGCCTCCTGGGCTGGGCCACATGGCGCCAGCCCGGCGCCATGGAAGCCCTGCTTGCCTGGGGCGCGGACTACCGCACCGCCACCGGCGAACGGCGCGAAGTGCGCCTGACCGACGGCACCCAGGTCTGGCTGGCCAGCGCCAGCGCCTTCAACCAGGACTACGACGCCCACCTGCGCCGGTTGCGCCTGCGCAGCGGTGAAATCCTCATCCAGACCGCCGCCGATACCGATGACCGCCCCTTTGTCGTCGATACCCCCCAGGGCCGGATGCAGGCACTGGGCACCCGCTTTAACGTGCGTCTGGACGAAAACGGCCACACCCAGCTGGCCGTCTACCAGGGCGCCGTGCAGGTCACGCTGGCAAGCAGCGCCGAAAGCGCCACCATCGGCGCGGGCCAGCAGCTCGGCTTCAACGCCCAGCGCCTGGACATGCCCGCCCACGCCGACCCCGCCCGCCAAGCCTGGGCACGCGGCATCCTGCTGGCGCAAGACATCCCCCTGGACCAGGTCATCGCCGAACTGACCCGCTACCAGCGCGGCCACATCGCCGTTGCGCCCGAGGTGGCGGGCCTGACCGTCCTGGGCAGCTTCCCGCTGGACGACGTGGACGGCACCCTCTCCATGCTCCAGAAAACCCTGCCCATCCAGGTGCGCCAGCCCCTGCCCTGGTGGACCACCATCGAGGCCCGCAGGCCGCAAGAACCTGTTCTCAGAACACCGGGAAGACGACACACTGTTACAACTTTCCCGACATTTTTCGCCCCGGCGGTTTCCACATTTGCCCTGCTGATCCGGTTTACCTGGCGAGGAGAGAACGGACAAATTCCCCGCCCCCTGCACAGCACCGCCCTGCCAGATCGTGTACCTGACAGGGCGGTGTTGTGTCGTCTGACGATGGGAATAAGTCTCGGTTCGCCGACGCAAGAATCCATCCAACCGTGAAAAGGGTCAGAAAAAATGTCTCACCGTCCAACGCATTCGCGTTCCGCCACGGCATCGGCCCAGGCCATGCCGCCGACCCAGGCCAGCGCAGCCCAACAACGCAGCTACAACATTCCTGCCGGGCCGCTGAACACGGTGCTGACACACTTTCTGGCCGAATCGGGCCTGCTGCTTTCCGGCAGCACGACGCTGGCCCAGGGCAAGACCAGCCCCGGCGTACAAGGCAGCCACACCCCGGCCGCCGCGCTGGCTGCCCTGCTGGCGGGCACCGGACTGACGGCAACACCCGACGCCCAGGGGCGCTATGCCCTGCAACCGGCAGCGCCCGCCCCCACGGCCAATACTAGTGGCGCGGCCACGCTGAAAGAAGTGACGGTAACGGCCGGGGCCGAGCGCAGCGGCACTACCGAGGGGACGGGCAGCTATGCCGCATCGTCCACCAATACAGCCACCAAGCTTCATCTGACGCCGCGCGAGACGCCGCAGACAGTGACGGTGGTGACCAGCCAGCAGATGCAGGACTTTGGGATGACCTCGGTGGATGATGCGTTGCAGGCGGTCAACGGAGCCTTCGTGGCTGCTCAAGGCAACAATGGCGCACAGTACTTCAGCCGGGGGTTTGAGATGCAGTCCCAGTACGATGGCGTCCCCAACCCCGGAGGCATCAGCAACAACAACCGTAACCCGCAAATCGACAACGCCTTCCTTGATCGGGTGGAGACGGTTCAGGGGGCAGCGGGCCTGCTGACGGGTGCAGGACAACCGGGTGGCACCATCAATCTGGTACGCAAGCGGCCTACCGAGGCTTTCCAGGCATCGGCTGAAATGCAACTGGCCTCCAGGGACGGGCGGCGCATCGTGGGTGATATTTCCGCCCCGCTCACCGAATCGGGCCGCATCCGGGGCCGTGTGGTGGCCGTGGCGGACAACAGCAAATCCTTTGTGGACTACGTCTACCGCAACCGCCGCGCCATCTATGCCGTGGCCGAGGCTGACCTAACAGCCACCACCACGCTGGAAGCCAGCGTGCAATACCAGCGGGACACCGGGCGTAACCATCTGGGCGCACCGTTTGCCGCCGACGGCAGCGAACCAGGCATCCGCCGTTCCTTCTTCTGGGGTGATGCGGGCCAGCGTACCGTCAAGGACTACACGCTGACCACTCTGGGCCTGACGCAGCGCTTGGCGGGCGATTGGCAGGCCAAGGCCACTTTTTCCCATAACAGAACGGATTCCGACATTTCTCGTTACAGCTATGCACGGGGCGAGTTGGACGTAACAACCGGCGACGGACTGGTGTTGGGACGGCAGCGCAGTCTGACGCAGGACTTGAGTGCCAATGCGGCGGATGTCTATGTCTCCGGGCCGTTCCAATGGTTCGGGCGCAAGCACGAGGCGGCATTCGGCCTGAACGGATCGACGATGCGGCATACCTACACGGGTGCAGGCTATATCCCCAGGCTGCCCATCAACGTCAATACCTTCGCCCCCTCGGCACTGGACGACATCCCCGGAGCCACTCCCTATTTCGGAGACACGAAGACAACCCAACTGGGAGCCTACGGCGTGGCACGCTGGAGCGTGACCGATGCACTCAAGCTCATCACCGGCGTGCGTGTCAGCAACTACAAAGACGAGGATCTGCTTACAAAACGCACCAGCAGCGAGGAAAACGGTGTCATCAGCCCCTATGCCGGACTGATCTACGACCTGAACGCGCAGGTTTCGGTCTATGCCAGCTATTCCAACATCTTCACCCCGCAAACCCAGAAGACGACGGCTGGCGGCACCGTCAAGCCTGTGGTGGGTGCCAACTACGAGGCGGGCATCAAGGGCGAGCTGCTGGACAAGCGCCTGAACGTGTCGGCAGCCGCGTTCCGCCTGGAGCAGACCAATCTGGCGCGGCGCGATGAATCCATCGTTCCCGACCCGGCCAACGCCTGCGGCGGCACCTGCTACATCGCCGCCGACAAGGTGGTCAGCCAGGGCATCGACCTGGGCGCCAGCGGCGAGATTGCCACCGGCTGGAACGTGGCGGCGGGCTATACCTATATGGACAGCCAATACGCCAGCGGCGCCAGGAATGGCGAACGCTACGGCCCTCAACTGCCGCGCCACAGCCTGCGCCTGTCCACGGCCTACAAACTGCCCAACACGGGCTGGACGCTGGGCGGCAACGTATCGGCACGCAGCCGCATCTATCGCAACGACACAAGCTGGGACACGGGCGCACCCTACACCGTGCGCAGCGGCGGGCTGGTGCTGGTGGGGCTGATGGCCAGGTACGAGATCAACCCGAAGGCCGAGCTGATGCTGGCGGTGAGCAACCTGTTCGACCGCACGTACCGCGCGAACCTGGAGAACAAGTACTACTCGCCCTTCGGCGAGCCGCGCAAGCTGACGACGAATCTGCGGTACCGGTTTTGAGCATTTGATAGCGCTCTTATAAAAATAGCTTCTTCCGCTTGATATACGGTGATTTCAATATCAATCAACCTTGAAACAACCATATAACAGGCAGAAGAAGCTCTTTTTTCTATAACCCCATCGACCGATTCCCATGTCCGTTGCCGTGCCTGCTTCCCCCCGTCTGCACCTCGCCCTGCGCATCGCCGCCGCGCTGCTGGTTGGCTACGCCTTTACCTGGGGCTTGATCGCCCTGGGCATGGTCAGCCTGTTTGCCCTGGGCATGGAGTTTCATGATGCCGAGCAGTTGAGCGGCATCGTCGGCATCCTGTTCTATCTGCTCGTGTTCCTGTGGGCCTTTGCCGCCCGCAGCCTGCGCCGGGTGTGGGCCGTGCTGGCGGGCGGCGGGGCGCTGATGGCCGGGGCGGCCTGGCTGGTGCAGTGGGGGTTGGTGTTTCAGTGGTAATCCGATTCCCGCTGGTGGCGCACGGCCAGCACGGTGACGAGGTGGTCAGGCTCGATCTCGAACAGCGCCACGTAGCCTGCCGCGCCGAAAGGGATGACCAGCTCGCGCAGGTAGGGGTTGTCGGGCGTGGCCTTGCGGCAGGTGTAGGGCAGCAGCCGCAGCACGTCGATGCCGCGCTGGATGCTTTCCAGCGCACGCGCAGCCACCTGGGTGTCGCCACCAGGGGTGCGTTCGATCAGGTAGTCGTACAGGCGCAGCAGGTCGGCTTCGGCGGCTTCGGTGAAGCGGACGGTGTGCCGGTTCATGCGTCCCGGGCACGCCGTGGTTTGGCCTGCGCTGCGTTCTGTGCCGTCTCCAGGCGTCGTTGCAGCTTGGCGAGTACGTCGCCAGCAGCAACGTACTGGCCGCTGCGCCGGGCTGCGTCCCGTGCCGCAAGGCCGCGTGCCAAAAACTCGGCCTGCGCCTTACGCAGCGCCACCTGGTCGCGCACGGCACTTTCGATGAATTGCGACAGGCTTTCGCCGCCCCGCAGCACGCTTTCGGTGTCCTGGCGCAGTTGCGGGCTGACCCGCAGGGAGGGGAAGGATGCAGTTTTCATATCGGCCCTTTGCATTGCATTTGCAACGCAAGAAAGTGTAGTGCAACGGTGCGGGACTTTTACCTTGCCAACGGGGCTGCCCACAGGCAGCCCAAGGTCAATACCGCCACTTATTTTGCTGGAGACACCCTGATGTTCCCCACCTTCCGCCATGCCATGACGTGGCTGCATACCTGGTTTGGCCTGACGCTGGGCTTTGTGCTGATGGCTGCGTTTTTCTTCGGGGCGTTGTCGGTGTTCGACCGGGAGATCGACCGCTGGGCGATTCCCCAATCGCGCTTTGCCGCGCAGCCGATGCCGTCGTTCGACGGTCTGCTGCGCCCGGCGTTCGAGGATATGCAGCCGCCCCCGCAGAGCATCGAACGGATGCGCGACAAAGTGCATGGCCCGATGCCCGAGCGCTTTGACACGGTGCGCTCCTGGAGCGCCTACACCACGCACCGCGACCCGGTGCTGGTGCTGTCGGCGGGCTATGTGGTGCCCAATGCCAAGGACCCGGAGCAAGGGGTGTGGGGCAGCCGCACGATCGACCCGCGCACGGGGGCGGCGTTGCCGGATGACCGGTTGAAGATCGGCAGCCGGTTTTTCTACCCGCTGCACTACAGCCTGAACCTGCACTGGGCGAACCTGGGTATCTGGCTGGTCGGGCTGGCGGGTTTGGCGATGCTGGCGGCGCTGGTCAGCGGCGTGGTGATGCACCGCAAGGTGTTTCGGGAGTTTTTCACCTTCCGCCCCGGGAAGGCGGTGCAGCGCAGCACTTTGGATTTGCACAATCTGACGGGCGTGCTGGCGCTGCCGTTTCACTTCTTTTTTGCCTTTACCGGGCTGGTGATTTTTGCGGGCATCTACTTCCCGGTGTCGCACACGCAACTGGAGCCGCTGCACGAACTGCACGAGCAGATGGAGGCACAGGAAACCGGCCTGCCGCACGACCGCGCCGGCGTGGCCGCGCCGCTGGCCTCGGTGGACGCCATGGTGGCCGAGGCGCAGCGCCGCTGGGCCGCCAGGGAC
>JAHRXD010000234.1 GCA_019104825.1 Comamonas sp. | reverse complement strand
TATTCCTATTACAGCGGCACGCGCTTTGCCCTGTACGTGCCCCAGGCCAGCGATGCGCTGGTGCGCGGCGGCCGTTACGACGAGGTGGGAGCCGTATTCGGACGCAACCGCCCGGCAGCCGGTTTCAGCCTGGACATCAAGCAGCTGGTGGCCGTGGTGCCTGCACGGCCCTTGAAGGCCGCCATTCGCGCCCCCTGGGCGCAGGATGCCCGGCTCAAGGCTGCCATTGTCCAATTGCGCCAATCGGGCGAAACCGTGGTCTGCACCCTGCCGGGGCAGGACGACCGGGTCGATGAATTTCGTTGCGACCGCACGCTGGCCCTGGTCGATGGCCAGTGGACGGTGCAGGCGCTGGTGTAAGTTTTCCTTCTCTTATGGATGTGGACGTGATGAACGCAAACAAAGCTCGTAATGTGGTCGTGGTCGGAACCCAGTGGGGCGACGAAGGCAAAGGCAAGTTGGTCGATTGGCTGACCGAAAGCGCCCAGGCCGTGGTGCGCTTCCAGGGAGGCCACAACGCCGGTCACACCCTGGTGATCAATGGCCAGAAAACCGCCTTGCACCTGATTCCCAGCGGCATCATGCGCCCCGGGGTGAAGTGCTTTATCGGCAACGGCGTAGTGTTGTCCGTGGGCAAGCTGTTCGAGGAAATTGCCGGGCTGGAGAAAGCCGGTGTCAGCGTGCGCGAGCGCCTGCGCGTCTCCGAAGCCTGCCCGCTGATCCTGCCCTTCCACCAGGCGCTGGACGTGGCCCGCGAAGCTGCCCGCGAAGAGGGCGGTCAGCAAAAGATCGGCACCACCGGCAAGGGCATCGGCCCGGCCTACGAGGACAAGATCGCCCGCCGCGCCCTGCGCGTGCAGGACTTGAAGCACCCCGAGCGCTTTGCCGCCAAGCTGCGCGACCTGCTCACGCTGCACAACCACGTCCTGGTCGAAGTGCTGGGCAGCCGCACGTTCGAGTTTCCGGATGCGCTCAAACCCTACGTCGTTAATGGCGAGGTGCAGTTTGATGCCGTCTACCAGGAGGCCATGCAGCAGGCCGAACAGCTCAAGCCCATGATTGCCGACGTTTCGCGCGAACTGCACGATACCTACGCGGCGGGCGGCAACCTGTTGTTCGAAGGCGCCCAGGGCACGCTGCTGGACGTCGATCACGGCACCTATCCCTACGTCACCTCCAGCAACTGCGTGGCCGGCAATGCCGCAGCGGGCGCCGGCGTCGGCCCGGGCATGTTGCACTACGTGCTGGGCATCACCAAGGCCTATTGCACCCGCGTGGGCAGCGGTCCCTTCCCGACCGAGCTGGACTGGGAAAAGCCTGGCACCCCCGGCTACCACATGAGCACCGTGGGCGCGGAAAAAGGCGTCACCACGGGCCGCGCCCGCCGCTGCGGCTGGTTCGATGCCGCGCTGCTCAAGCGCTCGGCGCAGATCAACGGCCTGTCCGGCCTGTGCATCACCAAGCTGGACGTGCTGGACGGCCTGACCGAATTGCAACTGTGCGTGGGCTACGAGCTGGACGGCGAGAAAATCGACATCCTGCCCCTGGGCGCGGACGATATCGAGCGCTGCAAACCGATCTACGAAACCATTCCCGGCTGGACGGAAACCACCGTCGGCGTGACCGACTACGCCAAGCTGCCGGTCAATGCCCGCCGCTACCTCGACCGCATCCAGGAAGTGACCGGCGTGCCGATTGCCGTGGTGTCCACCAGCCCCGACCGCGACCACACCATCTTGCTCCACAACCCCTACAGCGCCGACTAAGGCCCAGAGGATGATCCCCATGCTGACTGAAGACGGCAAGCACCTGTACGTTAGTTACGACGACTACCACGGCCTGATCGAAAAACTGGCCCTGCAAATCCATAAATCCGGTTGGGAGTTCGACACCATCCTGTGCCTGGCCCGGGGCGGCCTGCGTCCGGGCGACATCCTGAGCCGGATTTTCGACAAACCCCTGGCCATCATGTCCACCAGCTCGTACCGGGCCGAGGCGGGCACCCAGCGCGGGCATCTCGATATCGGCCGCTTCATCGCCACGCCCAAGGGCGAAATCGCGGGCCGTGTGCTGCTGGTTGACGATCTGGCCGACTCGGGCGTGACGCTGACCGCCGTGGTCAAGCGCCTGCAGGAAAGCTACCCGCCGATCACCGAACTGCGCACCGCCGTGATCTGGACGAAGGGCATCTCCAGCTTCCGCGCCGATTATTCGGTGGAAGACCTGCCCACCAACCCCTGGATTCACCAGCCGTTCGAGGGCTACGACACCCTCACGCCGGAAAAGCTGCTGAAAAAGTGGCAGCTCTAAAATGCTGATCCACGCCAAAGCGCCGCTTGCGGCGCTTTGGCGTTTATTTCCCGATCCATCCTTTCCCCTTCCCGCCATGAGCCAACCTGTTTTTACCGTTGCCGATATTCGGAAGACCTTCCTCGACTTCTTCGCCTCCAAGGGCCACACCATCGTCGAATCCAGCCCCCTGGTGCCCGGCAACGACCCCACGCTGATGTTCACCAACAGCGGCATGGTGCAGTTCAAGGACGTCTTCCTGGGCACCGACAAGCGCTCGTACAGCCGCGCCACCTCGGTGCAGGCCTGCCTGCGGGCGGGCGGCAAGCACAACGACCTGGAAAACGTCGGCTACACCGCCCGCCACCACACCTTTTTCGAGATGCTGGGCAACTGGAGCTTTGGCGACTACTTCAAGCGCGAAAGCCTGACGTGGGCCTGGGAG
>JAHRXD010000224.1 GCA_019104825.1 Comamonas sp. | reverse complement strand
AAACCAGTTTTGGCGTCCATGATTCGCGTCTTTCTGTGGATCAGGAGCCGCTTCAGCGGTACTTGGCATCGGCCGCCTTGGCGGCAGCGATGTCGGCTTCATAACGATCGCCCACGGCCAGCAACATGTCCTTGGTGTAGTACAGGTCGCCACGTTTTTCGCCGTGGTATTCAAAGATCTGCGTCTCGACGATGGAGTCGGTCGGGCAGCTTTCCTCGCAGAAGCCGCAGAAAATGCACTTGGTCAGGTCGATGTCGTAGCGCGTCGTGCGGCGGGTGCCGTCTTCGCGCTGGTGCGACTCGATGGTGATGGCCATTGCCGGGCAAATGGCCTCGCAGAGCTTGCAGGCAATGCAGCGCTCTTCGCCGTTTTCATAACGGCGCAGGGCGTGCAGGCCACGAAAACGCGGCGACAGTGGTGTTTTTTCTTCCGGGTACAGGATCGTGACGCGGGGCGCGAAAGCGTAGCGCCCGGTCAGAGCCATCCCCTTGAAGAGTTCCACCAGCATGAAACTCTTGAAGAAATCCTTGAGAGAGAAAGGTGCAGCAGTAACAGCAGCCATGGATGTGTCCCCGCTTATTTCCAGATATTCCAAGGCGAGTGCAGCCATGCACCCACGATGACCAGCCACACCAGGGTGACCGGGATGAAGATCTTCCAGCCCAAACGCATGATCTGGTCATAGCGGTAGCGCGGGAAGGTGGCACGAATCCAGATGAACAGGCTGACGACAGCCGCCGTTTTCAGGCCCAGCCAGATCCAGCCGGGGATGAAGGACAGCGCCGCCACCGGGGGTAACCAGCCGCCCAGGAACATGATCGCTGCCAGAATCGACACCAGCCACATTGCGGCGTACTCCGCCAGGAAGAACACGGCAAAGCCCATGCCCGAGTATTCGACCATGTGGCCGGCCACGATCTCGGCCTCGCCCTCCACCACGTCGAACGGGTGACGGTTGGTTTCCGCCACGGCGGAAATCATGTAGACAAAGAAAATCGGCAGCAGCGGCAGCCAGTTCCACGACAGCAGGCCCAGGCCCATGTCGGCGAACATCCCCTGCCCCTGGCTCAGGACGATCTGCGTCAGGTTCATGCTCTTGGTCACCATGATGACGATCAGGAAGCAGAAACCCATGGCAATTTCATAGCTGACCATTTGTGCCGAAGCCCGCAGGGCACCCAGGAAAGCGTATTTCGAGTTGGACGCCCAACCGGCGATGATCACGCCGTACACCTCGATCGAGGTAATGGCCATCACCAGCAAGATGCCTGCATTGACATTCGCCAGCGCCAGATCGGGGGCAAACGGCACCACGACCCAGGCCGCCAAGGCCGGCATGATGGCCATCACCGGCCCGACATAGAACAGACCCTTGGCCGCTGCCGTGGGCATGATCAGTTCCTTGGTCAGGAGCTTCAGGCCGTCGGCGATAGGCTGCAACAGCCCCCACGGCCCGACCCGGTTCGGCCCCGGACGCACCTGCATCCAGCCCAGCAGCTTGCGCTCCCACAGGGTGAGGTAGGCCACGGCCAGCATCAGGGGCGCAACAATCGCCACGATGCCGAGCAAGGCCCATACCACCGGCCAGGCCATTTCCGTCCACCACGGCGCCGCCACCAGGCCGGCGCCGGCATTCTTGAGTGCATCAATCATGCTACGGCACCTCCCTCACGTGCCAACCGTGCATCGGCCGTCAATTGCAGCGACGTGGCGCGGCGCACGATTCCATCGAGTTGATAAATGCTAGCTACTACCGGTTCAGCAGCCTCGTTTGCAGGTACTTTTGCTGCAACTTTGGTGGTATTGCTGCGCAAGGCGCTAGGAATTTCTTGAGTTTCCGCACCGATCGCAGCGACCAGCACGTCCTGCGACGATTCGTGGTCAAAGCCCGGCAGCTCCAGCAGGTTGGCCAGCACGCGCAGCACTTTCCAGGCCGGACGGGTTTCGCCCAAGGGCTTGACCACGGCATGGAAGCTTTGCACCCGGCCTTCGGCGTTCACAAAGGTGCCGGAGGTTTCGGTAAACGGCGCCACGGGCAGCAGCACGTCGCTGATGTCCATGTTGGCCTTGAAGGGGCTGAGGGTAACGACCATATCGGCCTGCTCCAGCCCCTGCGCACCCGCTGCGGCATCGAACGCCGGTTCGGTATGCAGCAAGACCGCAGCCTTGATACCGCCGGCGAGCATTTCGCCGGCGTTCTTACCGTCCTGTTGCGGCTGGGCCTGCACCCACTGGGCGCCGACGGTGTTGGCCGCTTCGGTCAGGTAGCCGACGGTGGCGCCGGTCTGCTCGCCAATCCACTGGGCCAGCGCCAGCAGCTCGGCGGCATGGCCATGGTGGGCGGCAGCATTGCCCAGCAAGACGGCTTTGCGTTCCCCGGCCAGCAGCGCAGCGGCAATGGCCTGCGCCTCGGCATTGGCCGCACCGGCCACCGGGGCCTGTACGCCTTTGGCTTCGGCCACCGCCGCAGCCACATCGGCCAGGGCCTGGGCCCAATCCTTGGCCGCAACGACCGAGGCCGCCACCGGCATGGCCCAGTCATGCACCTGAGCGTTGATGCCAAACACCTTGCAACCGCGCTTGGCGGCCTGACGCACCCGGTGGGCAAACAGGGGATGGTCCTTGCGCAGGTTGGAACCGACCACCAGCACCGATTGCAGCTCTTGCAGCGCAGCAATCGGCATTCCGAGCCAACGCACGCCTTCGGCGGCATTGAACTGGGCATTGCGCATGCGGTAGTCAATGTTGTCGCTCCCCAGGCCACGCAGCAATTGCGCAGCCAGATACAGCTCTTCCAGCGTGCTGTGGGGGCTGACCAGAGCGCCAATGCCTGCCGGGCCGTATTGGTCCTTGACCTGGTTGAGGCCTTTGACCACGTAATTGAGCGCGGTGGGCCAATCGACTTCCTGCCACTGGCCACCCTGCTTGATCATGGGACGGGTCAGGCGCTCTTCGCTATTGAGCGCTTCGTAGGAGAAACGATCGCGGTCGGCAATCCAGCATTCATTGACGGCCTCGTTCTCCATGGGCACCACGCGCATGACCCGGTGGTTCTTCACCTGAACGATCAGGTTGGCACCGGTCGAATCGTGCGGCGACACCGACTTGCGGCGCGACAGTTCCCAGGTACGGGCGTTGTAGCGGAACGGCTTGCTGGTCAGGGCGCCCACCGGGCAGATGTCGATGACGTTGCCGGACAGTTCGGAATCCAGGGTATCGCCCTGCACCGTGGTGATCTCGGAATACTCTCCGCGATTGACCATGCCCAGCTCCATCACCCCGCCGATTTCTTCGCCAAAGCGGACGCAGCGGGTGCAGTGGATGCAACGGGTCATTTCCCGGGTGGACACCAGGGGGCCAATGTCCTTGGGCTCGACCACGCGCTTTTCTTCGCCAAAACGCGAAGCGCCGGCCCCATAGCCCACGGCCAGATCCTGCAACTGGCACTCCCCGCCCTGGTCGCAAATGGGGCAATCCAGGGGGTGGTTGATGAGCAGGAATTCCATGACCGATTTCTGCGCATCCAGAGCCTTCTTGCTCTTGGTGCGCACGATCATGCCCTGGGTTACGGGCGTGGCGCAGGCGGGCAAAGCCTTGGGGGCTTTTTCCACCTCGACCAGGCACATGCGGCAGTTGGCCGCAATCGACAGCTTCTTGTGGTAGCAAAAGTGAGGAATGTAGACTCCGGCTTTTTCCGCAGCATGCATGACCATGCTGCCGGGAGCGACCTCGACCTTTTTACCGTCTAGTTCAATTTCAACCATATAACTCTCGCTCAGGCCGCCTTGGCAGCCGCTTGGGCAGCAGCAATCTTGGCTTCAAATTCGTGGCGGTAATGCTTGATCATCGCCCGCACCGGCATCGCTGCGGCATCGCCCAGCGCACAGATCGTGCGGCCCATGATGTTGAAAGCCACATCGTCGAGCAAGGCGATATCCTCGGGACGGCCCTGACCGTGGTTGATGCGCTTGACCACACGCCACAGCCAGCCCGTCCCTTCGCGGCACGGCGTGCATTGCCCGCAGGATTCGTGCTGGTAGAAGTAGGACAGACGCTCCAGGCACTCCACCATATCGCGGGAATCGTCCATCACGATCACCGCGCCGGAACCCAGCATGGAGCCTGCCTTGGCGATGGAGTCATAGTCCATCGTGCATTCCATCATCATGTCGCCCGGAATCACCGGGGAAGACGAACCGCCGGGGATCACCGCCTTGAGCTTGCGCCCGGTACGCACGCCGCCCGCCAGTTCCAGGAGTTTGGAAAACGGCGTACCCATCGGAATTTCATAGTTGCCGGGCAGATTGACATCACCGCTGACCGAGAAGATCTTCGTACCGCCGTTGTTGGGCTTGCCGCACTCCAGGTAAGCCTGCCCGCCGTTGCGCAGAATCCACGGCACGGCCGCAAAGGTTTCGGTGTTGTTGATCGTCGTGGGCTTGCCGTACAGGCCGAAGCTGGCCGGGAAAGGCGGCTTGAAGCGCGGCTGGCCCTTTTTGCCTTCCAGCGATTCCAGCAAGGCAGTTTCTTCGCCGCAGATATAGGCCCCAAAACCGTGGTGGGCAAACAGCTCGAAGCTGAAGCCGGTGCCCAGGATGTTTTTGCCCAGGTAGCCTGCCGCACGCGCCTCGTCCAGGGCCGCTTCAAAGCGTTCGTAAGCCTGAAAAATCTCGCCGTGGATGTAGTTGTAGCCGGCACAGGCCCCCATGGCAAAACCGGCAATGATCATGCCTTCGATCACCGTGTGGGGGTTGTGCATCAGGATTTCGCGGTCCTTGCAAGTACCGGGCTCCCCTTCGTCGGAATTGCACACCACATACTTTTCGCCCGGAAACTGGCGGGGCATGAAGCTCCACTTCAGGCCCGTCGGAAAGCCCGCGCCGCCACGGCCACGCAGGGAGGATTCCTTCAGGGTGGCGATGACTTCGTCCTGGGTCAGGCCAGCGCCGCCGTCCTTGCCCAGCAGTTTTTTCAGCGCCTGGTAGCCACCACGCGCTTCGTAGTCCTGGATCGACCAGTTGTTGCCATTGATTCCGGCATAGATTTGCGGATTGATATGGCGGTCGTGGAAGCACGTTTCCTGACCCGATGCGGCGAACTTGGCCAGCACCGCTTGCGCAGCAGCATTCATCGTCATGCCTGGCCCTCCGCAGCACGCAGACCGTCCACCAGCGCATCGAGCTTCTGGTCGTCCATGAAACTGCACATATTGCGGTCATTGACCAGCATCACCGGGGCATCCGCGCAGGAGCCCAGGCATTCGCACTGTTGCAGGGTAAACATGCCATCGGCCGTGGTTTCGCCCACTTTGATGCCCAGTTTTTCTTCCAGGTGGCGCAACGCCTCGTAGCCGTTGCGCAACAGACAGGGCAGATTGGTACAGACCGCCACCTTGAACTTGCCCACCGGATGCTGGTTGTACATGTTGTAGAAGGTGGTGACTTCATGCACGGCAATTTCCGGCATGTCCAGGTAGGCAGCAATTTCCGCTTCGCTTTCCTGGCTGATCCAGCCTTGCTCCTGCTGCACGATGGACAGGCACGCCATCACGGCAGAGCGCTGCTGCCCTTGCGGATACTTGGCCACTTCACGCGCAAACCGCGCCTTGGTTGCTTCCGTAATCATCGATCAATCTCTCCGAACACGATGTCCATGGTGCCGATCATGGCAACAGCGTCGGCAATCATGTGACCACGGGTCAGCTCGTCATAAGCCGACAGGTGGGCAAAGCCCGGCGCACGAATTTTCAGACGATAGGGCTTGTTGGCACCATCGCTGACCATGTAAATACCAAACTCCCCTTTCGGGTGCTCCACGGCGGCGTAAGCTTCCCCTTCGGGAACACGGAAACCTTCGCTGAACAGCTTGAAGTGGTGAATGAGGTCTTCCATGCCCTCCTTCATGCTTTCCCGCTTGGGCGGGGCCACTTTCAGGTTCTCCGTAATCACCGGGCCGGGATTGGCCTTGAGCCAGGCAATGCACTGCTGCATGATGCGCACGGACTGGCGCATTTCGGCCACGCGCACCAGATAACGGTCGTAGCAGTCGCCCTCTTTGCCGACCGGAATGTCGAAGTCCATCTGGTCGTAGACCTCGTAGGGCTGCTTCTTGCGCAAATCCCAGGCAATCCCCGAGCCGCGCAGCATGACGCCGCTGAAGCCCAGGTTCAAGGCACGCTCAGGCGTGACGACACCAATGCCGACGGTACGCTGTTTCCAGATACGGTTCTCGGTCAGCAGGGCTTCGTATTCATCCACACGCTTGGGGAAGCGCTGGCAGAAGTCTTCGATGAAATCGAGCAGCGTCCCCTGGCGATTGCGGTTCAAACTCTCCATTGCCTTGGCGTTGCGCAGCTTGCTGGGCTTGAACTGCGCCATCGTTTCCGGCAGGTCGCGGTAGACGCCACCGGGACGGAAATAGGCCGCGTGCATCCGGGCGCCAGAGACGGCCTCGTACATATCGAACAGCTCTTCGCGTTCGCGGAAGGTGTACATCAGCACGGTGGATGCACCCAGGTCCATCCCGTTGGAACCCAGCCACATCAGGTGGTTGAGCACACGGGTGATCTCGGAGAACAGCACGCGAATGTACTGCGCCCGCACCGGCACCTGGATGTCGAGCAGCTTCTCCACGGCCATGCAATAAGCATGTTCGTTGCACATCATGGACACGTAGTCCAGACGGTCCATGTAGGGCAGGGACTGGACGTAGGTTTTGTACTCCGCCAGCTTTTCCGTACCACGGTGCAGCAGACCAACGTGGGGGTCGGCACGCTGCACCACCTCGCCGTCCAGTTCCAGCACCAAACGCAGCACACCGTGCGCTGCCGGGTGCTGGGGCCCGAAGTTCAGGGAATAGTTCTTGATTTCAGCCATGATTCTTTCGCCTGCCAACGCATTGCGCGTCGGTCAGTGCAGCCCTCCGTAGTTGTCTTCACGGATGATACGAGGCGTAATCTCGCGCGGCTCAATCGTGACGGGTTGGTAGATCACCCGGCGCTGCTCGGCGTCGTAGGCCATTTCCACGTGGCCGGACAGCGGGAAGTCCTTGCGGAAAGGGTGACCGATGAAGCCGTAATCGGTCAGGATGCGGCGCAAGTCGACGTGTCCTTCAAACAAGATGCCGTACAGGTCAAAAGCTTCGCGTTCAAACCAGTTGGCACCGTTCCAGATCCCGGTGACCGAAGGGATCACCGGAAAGTCGTCCTCGGGGCAGAAAGTGCGCACGCGCACGCGCTGGTTCAAGCTGATCGAGAGCAGGTGCGACACCACGGCATAGCGTAGACCGTCGGTACCGATTTCCTTGTAGGCGGAGTAGTCCACACCGCACAAGTCCATCAACTGCTCGAACTGGCAACCGGGGGCGGTGTGCAATTTCTGCATCGCCGCCAGGTAATTGGCAGCTGCCACCTCGACGGTGACTTCATCATGTTCGAGCGTGACGCTGCGGGCGAGATCGCCCAGGGTTTTTGCTACTGTTGCACGCAGGACCTCAGGAGCAATGGCAATGGCTGACATACGTTCTCCTCAGACCCGGGCGATGGTGTTGGTGCGGCGGATTTTCTGCTGCAGCTGGATGATGCCGTAGATCAGCGCCTCGGCCGTCGGCGGACAGCCCGGCACGTAAACATCGACCGGGACGATGCGATCGCAGCCGCGCACCACGGAATAGCTGTAGTGGTAGTACCCGCCGCCATTGGCGCACGACCCCATGGACAGCACCCAGCGCGGCTCGGCCATCTGGTCGTACACCTTGCGCAAGGCCGGGGCCATCTTGTTGCACAGCGTGCCCGCCACGATCATCAAGTCGGACTGGCGCGGCGAGGCACGAAACACCTCGGCGCCGAAACGCGCCAGGTCGTAACGCGCCGCAGCGGCGTGCATCATTTCCACCGCACAACAGGCCAGACCAAAAGTAACGGGCCAGATCGACCCGGTCTTGGCCCAGTTCACCACCGCGTCATAGCTGGTGGTGACAAAGCCTTCCTTCATCACGCCTTCAATCATTGCTTTTCCTTCTTCCGGCAGCCCGGCGACTTATTCCCAGTCCAGGGCACCTTTTTTCCACTCGTAGGCAAAGCCCACGACCAGAACCGCCAGGAAAATCAGTACCGCCACAAAACCCGTGACCCCGACATCGTCCAATGCTACTGCCCACGGCATGAGAAAGGCCAATTCCAGGTCGAACAGGATGAACAGGATGGCCACGAGGTAGTAGCGCACGTCGAATTTCATACGTGCATCCTCGAAAGCTTCAAAACCGCATTCGTAGGCGGAATTCTTGGCAGCATCCGGGCGATTGGGCCCGAGGATATAGCCCAGAACCAGCGGGCCGATACCCACCAGAGAGCCAACCAGGATAAAGATAAGGACGGGAAGATATTGATCGAGATTCATGGCAGGTCGCGTTTCCCGCTTGCATTGACCTGCCCTCGACCATGGCCTGATACATGGGCAGGCTGTTATGTTGATGGTGCCGTCGGCGAGAATCGAACTCGCACAGCTTTCGCCACTACCCCCTCAAGATAGCGTGTCTACCAATTCCACCACGACGGCGTTGTCTCTGGAATTTCGGGAGGATTTGTTACCTATTGATACCAAGTCCACCCCGAAAAACCTAAGCATTCTAGCTTGAAAAATTCCCCTTTTCGGGGAACCTTTCCAAGTTTGTCCCTTTCGGCTACTTGTTGGCCGGGATCAGATCGGCCCCCTGGGCCGGCTCGCTGGGGGCTGCGGCCGGTGCCACGGCAGGCGTATTTTCCAGCACGCTGCCGACACTGGTCGGGCGGGCATTGCCCAGGTAGGCCAGCGCCAGGGTGGCAACAAAAAACACCGTGGCCATGGCCGCCGTGGAGCGCGACAGAAAGTTGGCGCTGCCGCTGGCACCGAACAGGCTGCCCGAGGCACCGCCGCCGAAGGCAGCGCCCATGTCGGCCCCCTTGCCGTGCTGAACCAAAATCAAACCGATCATGCCCAAGGCGGCCAGGATCTGAACCGCCAGAATGATGCCTGCAAAACCCTGCATAGCGACTCCTTGAAAAAATACCTGCCGCGTGGTGGCTTACGCTGCTGCGGCAATGATGTGTAGAAAATCTGCGGCTTTCAGCGCCGCGCCGCCGATCAGGCCGCCGTCGATGTCCGGCTGGGCCAGCAACTGGGCGGCATTGGCCGCGTTCATGCTGCCGCCGTACAGCAGCGGCACTTGCGCGGCAGCGCTGTTGGCCTGGACGAGCTGCGCCCGCAGGGCGGCATGTACCGCCTGCGCCTGTTCGGGCGTGGCGGTTTTGCCGGTGCCGATGGCCCAGACCGGCTCGTAGGCGACGACCAGACGGCTCACGTCCTGGCCGACGACATCCAGCACGGCGGCCAGTTGGCGCTGCACCACGGCTTCGGTTTCGCCCGCTTCGCGCTGCGCCAGGGTTTCGCCCAGGCAGACGATGGGGGTGATGCCCGCAGCCAGCGCGGCCTGCGCCTTGGCGGCGACGGCGGCATCGGTTTCGCCGTGGTACTGACGGCGCTCGGAGTGCCCGATCAGGGCATAGCGCACGCCGAAGTCGCCCAGCATCTGTGCCGAGACTTCGCCGGTGAAGGCGCCGCCGGCGTGCGCGGAAACGTCCTGCGCCCCCAGGGCGATGGCCGAACCTGCCGTGAGCTGCTGCACCTGCGCCAGGTACGGCGCGGGCACGGCGACGGCGACTTGGCACGCGGGCGCCTGCGCGGCCAGGCCGGCCAGGATGTCGGCCAGCAGGGCCTGGTTGGCAGCCAGGCTGCCATTCATCTTCCAGTTACCGGCTATCAATTTTTGTAGCATTTTCCACTTACTCCAAAACAAAAACTGAATAAAAGTAGCTGCCAACGCTTTATTTATCAGCGCCAGCAGCTCTTTTAATGCAAGCAATTACCCTTGTTCGGACTGGTTGGGCTGCTCGGCACGCGGTTCACGTTGCTCGCGGGGTTCACGCGGCTCGCGGTACTCGCGGTTTTCGCGCGGCTGGCGCGGGGCACGTTCGCGGTACTCGCGCGGTTCACGCGGCTCGCGCTCGGGCGTGCCGGCGGGGCGCTCGATCAGCGCTTTCATCGACAGCTTGATGCGGCCCTTGTCGTCGGCTTCCAGCGCCTTGACTTTGACGATCTGGCCTTCTTGCAGGTAGTCGGTGACTTTTTCCACGC
>JAHRXD010000217.1 GCA_019104825.1 Comamonas sp. | reverse complement strand
CCCGCCTACTTCCCCGCCGACAAGCTGGCCTTTCTGGCCGACGACGACGCCGGGCCGGGGCAAAGCCTGGGGCCGCTGTTCACGCAACTGCCGTTCGACCACCTGTTCTTCACCGGCTCGCCGCAGACCGGCAAGGCCGTGATGGCCAACTGCGCCGCCAACCTGACGCCGGTGACGCTGGAGCTGGGCGGCAAGTCCCCGGCCATCGTTGCGCCGGACTTTCCGCTGGACAAGGCGGCCGAGCGCATCCTGTGGGTGAAGCTGCTCAACGCCGGACAGATCTGCACCAATGTGGACTACCTGCTGCTGCCCGAGGGCAGCGAGGAAGCCTTCATCGCGCACGCCCAGCGCATTGCAGCCGAGCGCTTTCCCGACCTGCTGGGCGGCGACTACACCGCCATCATCGACCAGCGCCAGTACGACCGCCTGCAGGCCGTGCTGCAGGACGCCGTCGCCCAGGGCGCCCGCATCGTGCCGCTGCTGCCGGGCCAGGCAGGCGATGCCGCGCGGCGCATCCTGCCGCCCATGCTGGTGCTGAACGTGACGGAGCAGATGCAGATCCTGCAACGCGAAATTTTCGGCCCGCTGCTGCCCATCCTCACCTACCGCAGCAAAGAGGAAGTGCGTGACTACATCAACGCCCGCCACCACCCGCTGGCCCTGTACATCTACAGCCACGACCGGGCTCTGCAAGATTTTTACCTGGCGCAAACACTCTCGGGCGGCGTCAGCATCAACGACAGCCTGATCCACACCGGCCTGCACGACCTGCCCTTTGGCGGCGTGGGCCACAGCGGCATGGGGCATTACCACGGCTACGAGGGGTTTCTGACCTTTTCCAAGCTGCGCCCGGTGTTCCGGCAAAGCCGCTGGCGCACGGTGGATCTGCTGATGCCGCCCTATGGCCAGCGGGCCTACCGGTTGCTGAACTTCATGTTCTGGCGCAACCGTTGAATTTCAAGCCAAAACGGCCCTGAACGCTTATCCAGAAAGCGGAAGAAGCTATCCATAAAGTGACAAGGAGATTACGCCATGAACGGTGCCCATGCCCTGATCCACACCCTGGCCGATGCCGGCGTCGAGGTCTGCTTCACCAACCCCGGCACCAGCGAGATGCACTTCGTCGCCGCGCTGGACGCCGAGCCGCGCATCCGTGCCGTGCTGGCGCTGTTCGAGGGTGTCGCCACCGGTGCGGCCGACGGCTACGCCCGCATGGCCGACAAACCCGCCGCCACGCTGCTGCACCTGGGCTGCGGCCTGGGCAACGGGCTGGCCAACCTGCACAACGCCCGCAAGGGCAAGGTGCCGGTGGTGAACATCGTCGGCGACCACGCCACCACCCACACCCGGTACGACGCGCAGTTGCAGTCCGACATCGAAACCGTGGCCCGCAACGTCTCGCCCGGCTTTGTGCGCACCGCCCAATCCACCGCGCAACTGGCGCAGGACACGGCGGATGCCATCGCCGCCGCCCGGGGCCTGCCGGGGCAGGTCGCCACCCTCATCCTGCCCGCCGATGTGTCCTGGGGCGAAGGCGCGGCCCCCTGCGCCCCGCCACCCTTGCCGCAGCCGCCAGCGGCAGACAGCGCCACGTTGCAGGCTATCGCCCAGCACATCCGCAGCGGCCAGGCCACCGCCCTGCTGCTCGGCCCCCAGGCGCTGCGCGAACGCGGCCTGCTGGCGGCCGCCCGCATTGCGGCAGCCACCGGCGTGCGGTTGCTGGCCGAAGTCTTTCCCACCCGCATGGAACGCGGCGCAGGCCTGCCTGCCGTGGAGCGCATCGCCTACCTCGCGGAAATGGCCGGGGTGCAACTGGCCCCGCTGCAGCACCTGGTGCTGGTGGATGCCAAATCCCCCGTCTCGTTCTTTGCCTACCCCGGCAAGGCCAGCGATCTGGTGCCGCCAGGCTGCCAGGTGCATACCCTGGCCACCCCCGCGCAGGACGCCTGCGCCAGCATGGAGCAATTGGCAGCACTGCTGGGCGCCGATACCGCAACACCCCGATTGCAAACACCGCAGCGCCCCGCCCGTCCCACGGGCAAGCTCACCGCGCCCAAGGTGTGCAAGGCCGTCGGCCACCTGCTGCCCGAGAACGCCATCCTGATCGACGAGGCCATCACCAGCGGCCTGATGCTGGGGGCCATGACGCAAGGCGGCCCACGCCACGACCTGATCACGCTGACCGGCGGAGCCATCGGCCAGGGCCTGCCCAACGCGGTCGGCGCGGCCATTGCCTGCCCCGAGCGCCCGGTGATCGCCCTGATCGGCGACGGCACCGCCATGTACACCTTCCAGGCACTGTGGAGCATGGCGCGGGAAAATCTGAACGTGACGGCCATCATCTTCAACAACGCCAGCTATTCGGTGCTGAATGTCGAGCTGGATCGCGTAGGCGCCGCCAGTGCCGGCCCCAAGGCCAAGGCACAGCTCGACCTGGACGGGCCGCAACTCAACTTTTCCCAACTGGCCCAGGGCATGGGCGTACACGCCGTGCGGGCGCAAACCGCCGAGGACTTCTGTACCGCGCTGGAATACGCCCTGGCCCAGCCAGGGCCGCATCTGATCGAGGCGCTGGTGCCCGAGGCGCTGGCCGGTGCCAAGCGCAGGCTGCTGCCCTGGCTGCTCAAATCCCTGCCCGGCCTGCCGCCCGCCATGGCGCAGGCACTAAAACGCAAAATTGCGCCATAAATGGCACTTAACCCTTATACAGAAAGCGCTAGCAGCTCTCTTTTTTATCGAAACCGGCCAATTCATGCCCCAAGCCGGGCGCAGACCGTAAAATCCGGCCTTTTGTGCCACCCTGCGCCCGCGCAATTGCCATGTCATTTTTTGCCCGCCCCCACTACACCTCGGACACCACCGACTTCATCCGTCAGCTGAAACAGGACAAACCCCAGCTCGACGCCCAGCAGCAGCAAGGCCGTGGCCTGCTGTGGGACAAGGACGTCGATGCCGAAGTCTGGCAAGACTACCGCACCGGCAAAGTGGCGCAAAAAGCGTACGTGTACTACTCCTACACCCCGGCTGGTAAACGCACCAGCCCGATGTAAGCCGGCCCACGGTCTGGCCCCACGCCTGCCATGCCGCCCGTGCTGGAAGCCGCCCGCCCCGTGGCGGCCGATACCGCCCCCCTGACCGAACCGACGCCACCTGCGCTGACCGACCAGGTGGCTTTGGCGCGTCTGTACGGCCAGCCGCTGTTCAAGATTCCGCACGACCTGTACATCCCGCCCGATGCGCTGGAGGTCTTCCTGGAAGCCTTCGAAGGCCCGCTGGACTTGCTGCTGTACCTGATCCGCAAGCAGAACTTCAACATCCTGGACATTCCGCTGGTACAGGTCACCGACCAGTACCTAGGCTATGTGGAAGAAATCCGCAGCCGCAACCTGGAGCTGGCCGCCGAGTACCTGCTCATGGCCGCCATGCTGATCGAGATCAAATCGCGCATGTTGCTGCCGCCCAAGGTCAAGGAGGGCGAGGAAGAAGCCGCCGACCCCCGCGCCGAGCTGGTGCGCCGCCTGCTGGAGTACGAGAAGATCAAACTCGCCGCCCAGCAGTTGAACGACATCCCCCAGTACGGACGCGACTTCGTGCAGACGCAGATCTTCATCGAGCAAAGCCTGCAGCCGCGCTTTCCCGACGTGGACGTGGCCGAGCTGCAGGCAGCCTGGCGCGACATCGTGCGCCGCGCCAGGCTGGTGCAGCACCATCACATCTCGCGCGAGGCGCTGTCCGTACGCGAATACATGAGCCGGGTGCTGAAACAGTTGCAAGGCCAGCGCTTCGTGCCGTTCGAGGCTGTTTTTGCCCCGCAGGAAGGCTCGGCGGTGCTGGTGGTCACCTTCATCGCCCTGCTGGAACTGGCCAAGGAAAACCTGCTGGAAATCACCCAGGCCGAAGCCTTTGCCCCCATTTACCTGCGCCTGACCTACCTGCCCATCAGCACGGTCTGACGCCCCACCCCGCCAGACCCGCGCGGGCCATGGCGAGAGACTTCTCAAGAGAGTGCCATGACACACACCACCCCCCAGGATTTCGATGTTTTGATCGTCGGCAGCGGCCTGGCCGGCCTGACCGCCGCCCTGCAACTGGCGCCCACGCACCGCGTGGCCGTGATTACCAAGCGCGAGCTGCAGGCCGGCTCCAGCGGCCAGGCGCAAGGCGGCATCGCCGCCGTGCTGGCCGAGGGCGACAGCTTCGATGCCCACGTGCAGGACACGCTGGTGGCCGGTGCCGGCCTGTGCGACATGGCCTCGACCCGCTACGTGGTGGAAAACGCGCCGGACACGATTCACTGGCTGCGCAACCTGGGCGTACCGTTTTCCGAAGAAGACGGCCACCTGCACCTGACGCGCGAAGGCGGGCACAGCGCCCGGCGCATCGTCCACGCCACCGATGCCACGGGCGCTGCCGTGCAGCAGACCCTGATCGCCCATGTGCGCCAGACGCCCAACATCACCCTGCTGGAGCAGCACACGCTGGTCGACCTGATCACCAGCCGCAAGCTGGGCCTGCCCGGCCCGCAGCGCTGCCTGGGCCTGTACGCGCTGGACGAGGCCACCGACGAGGTCATCACCTTCCGCGCCCCGCACACCATCCTGGCCACGGGCGGGGCGGGCAAGGTCTACCTCTACACCACCAACCCCGACACGGCCACCGGCGACGGCATTGCCGCCGCCTGGCGGGCCGGCTGCCGGGTGGCAAACCTGGAGTTCATCCAGTTCCACCCGACCTGCCTGTACCACCCGAATGAAAAATCCTTCCTCATCAGCGAGGCCGTGCGCGGCGAGGGCGGGCAACTGAAACTGCCGCCCAGCGCAGGCGGCACACGCTTCATGCCGCAGCACGACACCCGCGAGGAACTGGCCCCGCGCGACATCGTGGCCCGCGCCATCGACTTCGAGATGAAGAAGCACGGCCTCGATTGCGTGCACCTGGACATCTCGCACCAAAGCCCGCAGTTCCTGCAGGAGCATTTCCCCAACATCCTGGCGCGTTGCGCCGAGCTGGGCATCGACATCACGCGCGAACCCATCCCCGTCGTGCCCGCCGCCCACTACACCTGCGGCGGCGTGCTGACCGATCTGGGCGGGCGCACCGACATCGCCGGGCTGTACGCCATTGGCGAGACGGCCTGCACCGGCCTGCACGGCGCCAACCGGCTGGCCAGCAACTCGCTGCTGGAGTGCATGGTGTTCGCCCGCGCAGCGGCCAAGCACATCCAGAGCGCCCCCGCCGCCGACCGCCCGCCCCTGCCCGCCTGGGACGACAGTCAGGTCACCGATGCCGACGAGGCCGTGGTCATCTCGCACAACTGGGACGAGCTGCGCCGCTTCATGTGGGACTACGTGGGCATCGTCCGCACCAACAAACGGCTGGAGCGTGCCGCCCACCGCATCGCCCTGCTGCAAAGCGAGATCGACGAGTTCTACGCCAATTTCCACGTCACGCGCGATCTGCTGGAGCTGCGCAACCTGGTGCAGGTGGCTGAACTGATCATCCGCAGCGCCCAGATGCGCCACGAAAGCCGGGGCCTGCACTTCAGCCGCGACTGGCCCGAACTGGCTGCGCCTGCGGCCTCGACCATCCTGGTACCCACTGTCAGGTAGCAAGCCCACGCCCTCTTGCTCCGGCGCTGATCGATGCCACGGCCCGGGGTCTGCGGCGCAAACCGAAACGGGCATGAAAAAACGGCTGCGAAAGATCTTTCGCAGCCGCTCCCTCTGTCAAAAGGAATAAGGATGTGGCGGTGTCCGGCACCGCCATGCAACGGTCAGAAGTTGTGCCGCAGGCCCAGCTCGTAACCGGTTGCATTCTTGCCCGCCACCACCGTGTGGGCCAGCGAAGTGCCCAGCTTGCGCGTGGCATTGTCGTCGTTGCTCATGTGTGCAATGGTGGCGTAAATCTCGGTACGCTTGGACAGCTTGTAGCCGTAACCCAGGGCCAGGCGCACGGAATCGCGGTCGTCGCGCTTCTTATCCTTGTACCAGGAGACGGCGGCCCGCAGCTCGCCCGGGCCGACGGGGGCCTTCACCCCGATGCTGTACAAGTCCACGCGCTGGTTGTCGCCGCGCTCCGAAGCCAGCAGCACCAGGGGGGTGACCACGCCGAAGTTGTACGACGCGCCCAGGTTGAAGTTCTTGTAGTTGATGGTGCTGGCCGCCGTGCCCCCCTTGACGACCCCGTAGCCCAGCGCCACGTTCAAAGGCCCGTTGGCGTAGCCCAGGCGCAGGCCCATGCTGCTGGACAGGCTGTTGCTGTTGCCCTTGGCCTTCTCGCCAAAGGCATAGCTGGCCTGGCCGTACACGCCGTCCATCTTGGGCAGCAGGTAGCTGATGCTGTTCGAGGCCCGCTTGGGATTGCTGCCCTCCAGCGTGCCGGCCGCGCCGCTGCTGATCAGGTTGTGGCCGTTGACGGCGCCCATGCCCGAATCGCCAAAGGCATGGAAGGTTTCCAGGTTCTGGTAGGTGGGGGTCTTGTCGCGGCCCAGGCGCACTTCGCCGAAATTGCCCAGCAGGCTGAGGGTGGAGCGGCGATCGAACTTGAAGCCTGCGCCACCGTCATCGACATTGATGCCGCCTTCCAGCCAGAAACCGGCCTTCAGGCCGTTGCCCAGGTCTTCCGTGCCGCGAAAGCCCAGGCGGCTGCTGGAGTTGCCGCCATTGGCCATGCCGGTGACGGAACCGTCCTTGGTGGAAACATGGGCGATGGAGGCGTCCACCACCCCGAAAAGGGTAACGCTGGAGCTTTGGGCCAGGGCGCTACCGGCAGCGGTGAGGGCAGCAAGGGCAAGAAGTGTGGTTTTCATACAGTCTTCACTACGGTAATGGGTTCAATGAAATGCTCTCTATGCAATAGCCCGGAGGCTGCCGATATTACACGGACGGCATGTGACAAGTTCTTGAAAACCTTCATAGACTTCGCGTTTTTTCGCCAACGCTCCTGACTGGCGCCCCACCCACCACGAGAGACACCATGTACCGCACCCTGCTCAAATCCAAGATCCACCGCGTGAAAACCACCCACTGCGAGCTGCACTACGAAGGCTCCTGCGCCATCGACGAAGACCTGATGGATGCGGCCAACATCATGGAGAACGAACAGATCCACATCTGGAACGTCGACAACGGCGAGCGCTTCGTCACCTACGCCATCAAGGGCGAGCGCGGCAGCGGCATGATCTCGGTCAACGGCTCGGCCGCCCGCCGCGCCTGTACGGGCGATCTGCTGATCATTGCCAGCTTCGCCCAGGTCGAAGAAAAAGACGTGGCCGGCCACCAGCCGCAACTGGTCTTCGTCAATGACAAGAACCAGCAGGTCGAACTGCGCCACAAGGTGCCGACGCAGATGCTGTAATTGCCCCAATGGCTTGCAGAAAATAAAAAAATAGCTGCTACCGCATAAGAACAAAGGAATCCAGGTATTTTTATACCTGGATTCCTTTAAATACTTGCGCAAGCAGCTATCTTATTAGCCAGCATCACCCCATCGCATCCACAGCACACAGCCAGCGCTCTTCCAGCTCCCGCGCCGGCAACGGCTTGCTAAAGAAATACCCTTGAATTTCATCGCATTGCAAACGGCGCAAGGTATCGAGCTGGGCGGCGGTTTCCACCCCCTCGGCCACGGTGCGCAGCTGCAGGGCGCGGGCCATGCCGATGACGGCGGTGACGATGGCCATGCTGCCCGCATCGTCCAGCATGGTGCGGATGAAGGTCATGTCGATCTTCAGCCGCGCCAGCGACAGCCGGTGCAGCCGGGCCAGCGAGGAGTAGCCGGTGCCGAAGTCGTCGATCGCCAGCGAAAAGCCCATCGCCACCAGTTGCCGGGTGGTCTGGATGGCCTTCTCGGCATTGCGCATCAAGGCCGTTTCGGTGATTTCCAGCTCGATCGCCTGGGGCGGCACCCGGTGGCGCTGCACCAGGGCCAGGGCGTGTTCGGCAAACCCTTCGACCATGGAAATCTCCACCGCCGAGACATTGACGGCAATCGGCGGCACCTGGGCCCAGCCGTCGTCCTGCCACTGGCGCCACTGGCGGGCAGCCGTCTCCAGCGCCCAGGCATCGAGGGCGCCAATCAGGCCGCGCTCCTCGGCCACGGGAATGAACTCTGCCGGGCTGACCCAGCCCCACTGCGGATCGTGCCAGCGGGCCAGGGCCTCGACACCGTGCAGCTTGCCGGTGACGGTGTCCACCTTGGGCTGGTAGTGCAGCTCCAACTGGCCGTCGGCCAGGGCCTGTTTCAGGCGCTGGGCCAGCGCAATGCTGCGCGACTGCTGCTGGCGCATCCCCGCCTCGTAGATCAGGTAGCTGCCGCTTTGCGCCTTGGCCCGGTACATCGCCAGATCGGCGCAATGCAGCAGGCTGCTGACGCTGTCGGCATGGTCCGGGTACAGGGCAACGCCGAAGCTGGCGCTGATGCCGTAGGCCCGGCCCTCGACCTGCACCGGGCGTTGCAGCACCGCATCCACCTGCGCGACCAATGCCAGGCCGCCCCGCTCCTGCTGCGGCAGCAGGCGGGCCAGCATGAATTCATCGCCGCCCAGACGCGCCAGCACGTCCCCGGGCTGCAACAACTGCTGGACCTGCCCGGCAATGGCCTGCAGCACGCGGTCGCCCATGCTGTGCCCGAGGGTGTCGTTGATTTCCTTGAACCGGTCCAGATCGATGAACAGCAGCGCCACCTGCTGCCCCGTGCCCCGGGCCTGTTGCAGCAAGCCGTCGAGCAAGACCAGGCCATGCTGGCGATTGGCCAGTCCCGTCAGCGCATCGAACTGCGCCAGGCTGCGGATGCGCTGCTCGGCGCGGTGGCGCTCGGTAATGTCCACCACCGTCAGCAAGACCTGGGCATCGGCATCGGGCCGCAAGGCCGGCATGGTGTGCGCCGTGACCGCCACGGGAACGACGCGCCCCGACCCCACCAGATGCACGTCCAGAACATCGTGTACCTGCTCGTGCGCCAGGGCACGCTGCACCAGGCAGTCCAGGCCATCGAGCTGCAGCCACTGCTGCAGGGGGCTGCCCGCCAGTTGCGCCCCCGGGCACTGCAGCAGTTGTGCAAAGGCCGGGTTGGCAAAAACCACCTCCATCTGCGCCGTCAGCACCAGCGTGCCGTAGGGCAGATGGGTGAAGACGGCACTGTAGTCGTGCAATCGGGCCATCCGCTGTTCGTGCAGCGTGATGTAGGTGTCGATGGCCAGCCCCATGTCCAGAAAAACCACCTTGGTCACGGCCTGCAGGGTCGCCACCCGTTCCTGGGGCGACAGTTGCGGGTGCTGGGCAATACGGGGCAAAACCGCACACAAATACTGGCTGTACGCCCCCAGATACCACCCCGGCGACAGCCCTGCACGGGCATGCACCAGGCCGACACGTTCCCGATTCAGACCATAGGCTTCGTCGTAATGGCCCGCCATCAGTTGCTGCAGGTAGGTCACCTGCAGGCGCTTGTGCCGCTCCAGCGTCTGCGCATCGGGCAGCAGGGCCTGCATCTCCGGGTACTGCATCAGGTGGCCGTAGAAACCATCGACAAAACCCGGCAAATCGGCCTCCAGAAGCGGGATCAGCCTGGTCAGGATTTGCGTATCCGCCGCCCCGAGGCACAAAAAATGCAGACGCTTGGAGAAAGAGGGTTGCGTTTTCATATCCACGGAAAAACGGCAAGGCTGCGGAAGAAGTGATGAAATAGCCGCCCCGCCATGGCCGATGGAGTTGTTGTGTATCAGCAGGTCACTGAATGTACGAATTAATGTGTGTACGAAATAGTGTACGTAGAAAAAGGTGGGCCGGATGTCTATTTCCGCTTTCGACCCCCGTATTCAGCTTGGCTTGCGCATCAAGGAATTGCGTGCCCGCAACAAAATCACCCAGGAGGAGCTGGCCGACCGCTGCCAGCTCTTTCGCACCTATCTGAGCCGGGTGGAATCCGGCCAGGCCAACCCGACCCTGACGGTGCTGCACGCACTGGCACAGGGGCTGGAGGTTCCGGTGCAGGAGCTGCTTGTCCCCCCTTTGGGGCCCGAGGATGCCCGGCACATCCGGGTGCGTGCCGACCCGCCCATCTCGCGCGGGCGGGTGCTGCGCACATGAAAAAGGCAAGGCGCACGGGCCTTGCCTTAGAACGTGTTTACGATCTTTTTGCCCCCGACAATCCTTGGATGAAAAGAAAGCCGTACCCAAGCGACATCAGTCGAGAGAAATTTGCCGAGATCGAGCCGCTGTTGCGCAGCGTTCGACGCAGCACCAAACCGATCAA
>JAHRXD010000182.1 GCA_019104825.1 Comamonas sp. | reverse complement strand
CGAGCGCCACAAACAGCATTTCTGCCGCTTTAACTAAGAACCTTCTTCGAGAAGAAGGTTGTGAGCATTGCTGCTCTTGTACTGGTCAAAGCCCCTTCCATAAGAAGGGGTTTGTGTGACAGCCGACGAAGCGGCTGTCGGTTCAAAATACCTGCAACAAGGCAGGAGCAGGTCATTTTTTTAAGTAGGATGACCAAAATCCTCACTCAGAGCGACACATTACGTGTCGCACTAAAAACGTGATTCTATCGGCTCACAGGCCGCGCCCCTGGAAAAGGACGCGGCCTGTGCTGTGGTATAGGTCGGGGCCTGTGCCCCGAAGTCAGTGCAGCGGTCGCATCAATTGGCCGCCGCCGCAGCGCCACCGCTGCGGTAGGACTTGAAGAACTCGGTGCTGGCCGGATCGACCACCAGCACATCGCCCTTGTTGGCAAAGCTGGCCTTGTACGCCTCCAGGCTGCGGTAGAACTTGGCGAACTGCGCATCCTGCCCAAAGGCTTCGGCGTAAGTGCGGGCAGCCCCGGCATCGCCCTCCCCCTTGACCTTTTGCGCATCGCGGTAGGCGTTAGCGACAACGATCTCGCGCTGGCGGTCGGCATCGGCACGGATTTTCTCACCCTCGGCCGCGCCGGTGGAACGCAGCTCGTTGGCCACGCGCTTGCGCTCGGCCTCCATGCGGCGGTAGACCGATTCGGTGATCGTCTCGGCGTAATCCACACGGGTGATACGCACGTCCACCACATCCATGCCCCAGGGCTTGCCCCGGCGCACGGCTTCCAGCACTTCCTTCTTCACGTCGGCCATCAGGGTTTCACGCCGGCTGGACAGCAGCTCGCGCACCGTGCGGCGGTTGATTTCTTCCTGGAAAGCGTTGCGCACCACGCGGTTGAGCTGCATGGCGCCCGAGGTTTCGTCCAGGCCGACGTTACGGATGTATTCGGACGGGTCGGTAATGCGCCAGCGCACGTACCAGTCGATGACCACGCGCTGCTTCTCGGCAGTCAGCATGGGTTCGGTGTCGGTACTCTCCAGCGTCAGCAGACGCTTGTCGATGTAGCGCACGTTCTGGAACGGCGGCGGCAGCTTCCAGTTCAGGCCCGGTTCGGTAATCACGCTCTTGATCTGGCCCAGGGCATACACGACGCCAAACTGGCGCTGATCGACCACGAACAGCATGGAGCTGGCCAGGGCCAGGGCGATCAATACGGTGGTGGCGAAAAAAGCTAGTCGATTCACTCTTGCTACTCCTTAGCGTTTAACGCGACTCGCGCTCGCGCGAACGGCTGACATCACGGGCACGCACATCCAGGGCCGGTTCCGCCCCGCTGGCGCTGGGCGCCGCTGTGCGGGGAGCGGCATCCTGAACCGCACGCGGGGCGGCGCCCGCGCTTTGCATGATCTTGTCCAGCGGCAGATACAGCAGATTGGAACCCTGGCGCGAATCGACCAGAACCTTGGTGACGTTGCTGTAGACCTCTTCCAGCGCCTCGGTGTAGAGGCGGTCACGCGTGACCTGCGGGGCCTTCTTGTATTCCGTCAGCAAATAGCTGAAGCGCTGCGCATCCCCTTCGGCCTGGGCCATGATGCGGGCCTTGTAGCCTTCGGCCTCCTGCGCCAGCCGCGCTGCCGTACCGGTGGCGCGGGGAATCACGTCGTTGGCATAGGCCTGGGCTTCGTTCTTGGCGCGTTCACGCTCCTGTCCGGCCTTGAGCACATCGTCGAATGCCGCCTGCACCTGCTCGGGCGGACGCACCCCGCCTTGCTGCAGGTTGATGCCGACGATTTCCACGCCGACCTTGTAGCGATCCAGGATGGTCTGCATCAGCTCGCGCACACGCGGGGCGATCTGGTCACGTTCCTCGGCCAGGGCCGAGTCCATCCGCATCTTGCCGACCACTTCGCGCACCGCCGATTCCGCCGCTTGCACCACGGCAATATCGGGGTTCTTGCTCTCGAACAGCCAGGCACGGGCGTCGCTCAAACGGTATTGCACGGCGAACTTGATCTCGACGATGTTCTCGTCCTCGGTCAGCATGGCCGATTCGCGCAGGCCGGTACTCTTGATGATCATGTCGCGGCCAATGTCCACCGAGCGGATCTGCGTGACGAACACCAGTTCATGGCTCTGGATGGGGTATGGCATGCGCCAGTTGATACCCGCGCCCACCGTCGAGTGGTAACGGCCAAACTGCGTGACGACGGCCTGCTGACCTTCCTGCACGATGAAAAAGCCCGTACCCAGCCAGATCAGCCCGGCCAGTCCGGCAATCAGTCCGATGCCGATGCCCGTGCCCTTCATGTCCGGCTCGGGGCTGTTGCCGCGCACGCCGCCACCGCCGCCCTTGTTGCCCAGCAGGCCCGTCAGCTTGCGGTTCAAATCGCGCCACAGTTCATCCAGGTCGGGCGGTTGCCCGCCCCCGGAGCCTTGCGGGCCACGGCCACGCGGCGGCGGAGGGGGCGGTGGTGGGCGGTCGGCAGGGTCGGGATCGGAAGCACGGTCATCGTCTTTCCCCTCCCCCCGGCCCCAGCGGGGATCATTCAAATTGAACATGCCGCGCAAGCCTGGCAGAAGTGCGACCCAACGAGGGAGGCGATGGTGAAAATTCATGCGCAAAGTCTCAATCAAAGAAGGCGGTGCAGCCGCCGTTATCAAAGTAAGCTTTCGTCCCTATCGGATGCCGTATCGGACTGACGGATAGAGATAGGGTTGGCATCAAAAAATTCCAGCGAAGCAGAAGCCGCCTGCGCCTGCAATACCGTTTCAGCCAGCCACTGGCGCAAAACATCCAGGCCCTGGTTGGCCGCAGCGCTGACGAAGATACGCGGCAACATTTGGCCATCGACCTCGTATTCGTCCTGCATCCGCAGCGGGCGCTGCCCGGCGGGAATGGCATCGAGCTTGTTGAACACCAGCACCTGCGGAATATCGGCAGCGCCAATTTCCGCCAGCACCTGGCGCACCTGCTGGATTTGCTCGGGATAATTGGGATTGGCGCCATCCACGACGTGCAGCAGCAGGTCGGCATCCACCGCTTCCTGCAAAGTCGCCTGAAAAGCCTCGACCAGACCGTGCGGCAGATCCCGGATGAAACCCACCGTGTCGGACAAGGACACCGAAGTCTGTGCCTGCCCCAGGTACATCTGGCGCGTGGTGGTATCCAGCGTGGCAAACAACTGGTCGGCGGCATACGCCCGGGCTTTCACCAAGGCGTTGAACAGCGTGGATTTGCCCGCGTTGGTATAGCCCACCAGGGAAATGGTGAACACGCCCTGGCGCTGGCGCTGCCTGCGCTGGGTGCCTCGCTGCTTTTTTACCTTGAGCAGCTTTTCCTTGGTGCGCTTGATGGCCTCGCCGATCATGCGCTTGTCCAGCTCGATCTGCGTCTCGCCGGGGCCGCCGCGCTGGCCGATGCCGCCTTGCTGGCGTTCCAGGTGGCTCCAGCGGCGCACCAGCCGGGTACTCAGGTACTGCAAGCGTGCCAGCTCGACCTGCAACTTGCCTTCGTGGCTGCGAGCCCTCTGGGCGAAGATTTCCAGAATGAGCAAGGTACGGTCATTGACCGGGCGCTGCAGATAGCGCTCCAGGTTGCGCTGCTGCGCCGGGCCCAGGGCCTGATCGAACAACACCTCCTCGGCACCGTGCATATCGGCCAGGAGTTTGAGTTCCTCGGCCTTGCCGCTGCCGACGAACAGGGCCGCATCGGGCGCCTTGCGCTTGCACACCAGACTGGCCACCGGAACCAGGCCGGCGGTTTGCGCCAGCAGGCCCAGTTCCTGCAGCTCGGCATCGAAATGGGGGAAACCGAAATCCACCCCGACGAGGATCACCGGAGTGGCAGAAGCTTGGGAGGATGTGGGTGCAGTCATGCGGCGCTGGCCTGCTGAAATTCAGGCGCCCGCGCACCGGAATGCTGCGGCCTCAAGCGGCAGCGCTGTCGCCAGTTTCAGTGATACTGAAATTGACCGGGCGACCGGGAACGATAGTCGAGATGGCGTGCTTGTAAACCATTTGCGTAACGGTGTTGCGCAGCAGCACGACGTATTGGTCGAACGATTCGATCTGTCCTTGCAGCTTGATGCCATTGACCAGATAAATGGAAACGGGCACATGCTCACGGCGCAGGGCATTCAGAAAAGGATCCTGCAAAAGTTGGCCTTTATTGCTCACGATATAACTCCGTGTTGAGATATGTTGTTGTAAACCGACACCTTAACACAGCCAAACAAAGCTTACGTGCTTGCGCAAGCGTGCTGCCCGGCCGTGCGGGGATTTTATTTCTTGTTTTTGTCTGCGTAGGGGTTGTCGGCGGTTTTCAACTCGATGCGCAGCGGCGTACCCACCAGATTGAACTCCTTGCGGAAGCGCCCTTCCAGAAAACGCTTGTAGGCATCCGTGACCAGATTCAGC
>JAHRXD010000172.1 GCA_019104825.1 Comamonas sp. | reverse complement strand
CACCACCTGCTGGCGTATGTCGAGATGTTCGCGCGTGACGAGGAACGCCTGGCCGACGTGCGCAAGCGCGTGAACCGCCTGCCGCTGGGCAGCGCTGCCTTGGCCGGCACCACCTACCCACTGGACCGCGAGCGCGTGGCGCAAACGCTGGGCATGGAGGGCGTGTGCCAGAACAGCCTGGACGGCGTCTCCGACCGCGACTTCGCCATCGAGTTTTCCGCCGCCGCCAGCCTGGTGATGGTGCACATCTCGCGCCTGTCCGAAGAACTGATCGTGTGGATGAGCCAGAACTTCGGCTTCATCCGGATTGCCGACCGCTTCACCACCGGCTCCAGCATCATGCCGCAGAAGAAAAACCCGGACGTGCCCGAACTGGCCCGGGGCAAGACCGGCCGCGTGGTGGGCCACCTGATGGGCCTCATCACCCTGATGAAAGGCCAGCCCCTGGCCTACAACAAGGACAACCAGGAAGACAAGGAACCGCTGTTCGACACCGTCGATACGCTGAAGGACACGCTGCGCATCTTTGCCGAAATGGTCGGCGGCCAGATCAACACGCACACCGGCTGCAAGGAAGGCGGCATCACCGTCAATGCCCAGGCGATGCGGGCCGCCGCGCAAAAAGGCTATGCCACCGCCACCGATCTGGCCGACTACCTGGTGAAAAAGGGCCTGCCCTTCCGCGATGCGCACGAAACCGTGGCCCACGCCGTGAAGCTGGCCGCGCAAAAAGGCGTGGATCTGAGCGAACTGTCCCTGGCCGAGCTGCAAGCCTTCAACCCCAACGTGGCCGACGACGTGTTTGCCGTGCTGAGCCTGGAAGGCTCGCTCAACGCCCGCAACACCCTGGGCGGCACCGCCCCGGCGCAGGTACGCATGCAACTGGCACGCCACCGGGCGCGGCTGGGGTAAGCAGGCGCTGCACCGATTTGCAAAACGCGGGCTTTTCAGTCCGCGTTTTTCAATGCCAAGGCCCGCTCGTACAAGGCATTGCGGCTGCCCCCGGTGATTTCGGCGCACAGCCTGACCGCCGTTTTCGTCGGCAGCTCGGCCAGCAGCAGTTGCAGCACGCGGTCGTGGTCGGCTGCATCGTCCTGCGCCGCTGCCATCGGGTGCAGCACGACGACAAACTCGCCCTTGCTGCGCTGCGGTTCCTGCGCTATCCAATTCGTAGCTTCTTGCGCAGGCAAAGTGGTGATTTGCTCGAACTGTTTGGTAATTTCCCTTGCCAGGGTTACGGTACGCGCTCCTAAAACCGTGAGCAACTGCGCCAGATCGTGAATGCGGTGCGGCGCTTCCAGCAGCACGACGCAGCGCCGCTCCTGCGCCAGAGCGGCGATGGCGGCCTGGCGCTCGGCCGCCTTGGTCGGCAGAAAACCGTGAAACACGAAGCCCGCACTGTCGCCCTGGGGCGGCACGCAGCCGGCCACGCTCAACGCACTGGTAATGCTGCTAGCCCCCGGCAGAGGAATGCTGCGCAGCCCGGCCGCTGCCACCTGGGCGCACAAGCGGGCGCCGGGGTCGCTCACGCCGGGCGTGCCGGCATCGCTCACGTAGGCGATGCGCTGGCCCCGCTGCAGGCGCTCGACGATGCCTTGCGCGGCCTGCGCCTCGTTGTGCTGATGGACGGCCAGCAGTTGCGCCCCCGGGCGCTCCAGCCCGTAGCTGCGCAGCAGGCTTTGCGTGTGGCGCGTGTCCTCGCAGGCAACGGCATCGACCAGTTGCAGCACGTGCAGCGCCCGCAGGCTGATGTCGGCCAGATTGCCAATCGGGGTGGCAATGACGTACAACGCCCCGGTGGGATAGGTTTGCGGCCCGGCAACGGCCTGGGCCGCTGGCAAGGCGGTAGCGAAAAAGGTACTCAATGCAATTCCTTGGAAAAAAGAAACCGACCCCGGCCAGTACCGAACGCGGCCGGCAAGCGGAAGACCGGGCCTGGGCGTACTTGCAGGCGCAGGGGCTGCGGCTGTTGCAGCGCAATTATCGAACCCCGGGACGCGGCGGCGGCGAGATCGACCTGATCTGCCAGGCGCCCGACGGCACCGTGGTCTTCGTCGAAGTGCGCAGCCGCAGCAGCACGGCCTTTGGCGGCGCGGCGGCCAGCATCGGCGCGGCCAAGCGGGCGCGGATTGTTTTCGCCGCCCGCCACTGGTGGCTGCGCCACGGCGGCGACCGCCCCAGCCGCTTCGACGTGGTGACCGTGCAGGGCCAGCAGGTGCAATGGCTGCAAGCCGCATTCGATGCAGAGTAACGAGGGCGCGGGGACGATTTTTAGAACGTGTTTAGAACGTGTTTACGTTCTCGGCGCGAAGGGTGCGGGAAGCGGATCGGGATGGGCTGCTAGGCGCAAACCGCCGCCATAGTGGTGCTATGGCGAGGATTTGCAACGACGCAGAGCGCCCGAGTCCGCGACTGCACCCCCGCGCCGAGAGCGTAAACACGTTCTTAGGTACAGTTGGCCGCTTTTGTTACGCGCCCGCCGCCGCTGTGGCGGTCGGGGCGTCGGTATTATGGGCAGACCATGCTTGAGCAAAGAATCCAGCAGCACTTTATCGACAGTGCCGATTTGAAGTACCAGTCCGCACAAGGGCTGGAGGGGCCGTTGGTGGCCGCCGTCCATGCCCTGGCGGCCAGCATCACCGGGGGCGGCAAGATTCTGGCCTGCGGCACGGGCGTCTGCGCCGTCCAGGCGCAGATGTTCGCCACGCTGTGCGTTACGGGGTTCGAGCGCGACCGCCCGGAACTGGCCGCCGTGGCGCTGTCCTCGGCGGCAGGCTACCTGGGCACGGCCAGTCAGCCGTCGGTGCATTACCTGGCGCGGCAGGTGCGCTCGCTGGGGCAGGCCGGGGACGTGCTGCTGGTGCTGACCGTCGGCGGCAACGAAGCCAGCCTGCTCGAAGCCATCGACGCAGCCCACGAGCGCGACCTGATGGTGGTGGCGCTGACCGGCCACACCGGCGGCGCCGTCGCCGCCAAGATGCGCGAGATGGACGTGCTGGTGTGCGTCCCCCACGAACGGGCGGCACGGGTGCGGGAAGCGCATACCCTGCTGGTGCATTGCCTGTGCGATGGCATTGATGTGCAACTATTGGGTGAACAGGAGATGTTATGAACACGAAAACACTGCCGCGCCGCGCTGCGTTGGGCCTGCTGGCAGCCGCCGGGGCGCTGGGCATGACCGGTTGCGTACCGCTGCTGGTCGGCACCGGGGCAACGGGGGCGGTACTGGTGGCCGCCGACCGGCGCACATCCGGGATGCAGTTGGAAGACGGACGCATCGAGCAAAAATTCAACGCCCTGGTGCGCGAGCAGATACCGGAGGCCGGGCGCCTGGTTCCCACCAGCTTCAACCGGATAGTGCTGCTGACGGGCGAAGTACGCACGGCCGACGACAAGGCCAAAGCGCAGGCGCTGGCCGCAGGCATTGAAAACGTGCGCACCGTGGTCAATGAACTGGAGGTGGTGCCCATGGTCTCGGCCCTGGGGCAGCGCACCAAGGATGCGTTCATCACCAGCAAGGTCAAGGCCAGCTTTGTCGATGCCAAGGACCTGCAGGCCAACACGCTCAAGGTGGTGACCGAACAGCAGGTGGTGTACTTGATGGGCATCGTCACGGCCCGCGAATCCAAGCGGGCGGCGGAAATCGCCCGGGGCGTGAACGACGTGCGCAAGGTGGTGCGCGTCTTCGAGGTGATTACCGAGGACGAATTGGCCCGCTACCAGACCCAGCCAGCACAGTCCGAAAGCACCGACACCCCCGCAGCGCCCAGCACTCCGGCACAGGAGTCGGGCGCCGTGGCGCAGCCGGTGCGGTAAAGAAAAAAAACCGCTTTTTGCAAAACAGCGGCAATTTTCAATATAGAATCGCAGGCTTCGCGGCTGTAGCTCAGATGGATAGAGTACTTGGCTACGAACCAAGGGGTCGTGGGTTCGATTCCTGCCAGCCGCACCATATGAACAAGCCCCAGAGTGAAACTCTGGGGCTTTTTTCATGCCTGCGCGGGCAGCGTCAGCGTGAACACCGCGCCGCCTTCCGGGCGGTTGCCGACGTCGATGCTGCCGCCGTGCTGCTGCATCACGGTATGGACGTAGGCCAGCCCCAGGCCAATACCGGCGATGGCGCCATCCTCATGGCGTTTTTGCCGGGCAAACGGGGTGAACAGGCGCGGCAGGGCTTCGGCGTCGATGCCCGGGCCCTGGTCGGCAATGGCAATCGCCCAGCCCGCCGGCACCCATTGCAGATGAATATCGATCTGCGTGCCCGCCGGGCTGTATTTGATGGCGTTGGTCAGCAGGTTCACCAGCACGCGGCGCAACTGGCCGGGATCGCCGTCCACCAGGGCCTCCTGCTCCTGCGGCATCCACACCAGTTGTATCTGCGCCGCCGTGGCCTTGGCCCAGGTGTCGTCCAATGCCTGATCGATGAGCAGGCCCAGCTCCACCGTTTCGCGCCGGGTGGAGGGCTGCTCCAGCGTGCGGGCCAGATGCACGAAATCGTCGGCCAGGCGCAGGGCGCTGTGGGCATTGCGCTCGACGCGCTCCAGCAGCGGCGGGCCATCGGCCGGGAGCATGCCGTGGCGCTCCAGTTCGATTTCGGTGAGCAAGGCACTGATCGGCGCCCGCACGTCGTGCGAGATGAAGCGCATGGCCTGCTCGCGCTGGGTTTGCAGGTGCTGCATCTGCTGCAGAGCCTGATCGACCAGCACGATGTGCTGCTGCATGAAATCCCCCCGGCCCAGTGGGGCGGCAGGCAGGCGCATGCCCTGCTGCTCCAGGGAGCGCAGCTCCGCCTCCAGAAAATGCAGGGCCGCCGTCTGGCGCCGCCAGCTCCACAACGGGTAGGCCGTGGCCAGACCGAGCAGCGCTGCTGCCGGTTGCAGCACCACGCCGACGACCATGGCTGCGCCCCAGGCCAGCGCCAGCGCCAGCACGGCCAGAGCGCAGCAGGCCGCCAGGGCGCTGGAGGGACTGAGCAGCAGCACCGCCAGCAGCCCGGCGCCGACCCAGGCCAGATTGACCAGCGCGTTGGTGCTGGCCGTGGCGCTGCGCAGGTGGCTGCCCGTCAGGCTGCTGTGCAGGGTGTGGGCCAGCAGCTCGACATTGCTCATGCGCTCCTGGCCGGGAGCGCCCGGGGTGGCCGCCGTGGTGGCTACCCCGGTAGCGTTGCTGCCGATGAGTACGTGCTTGTTGCGAAAGGCGCTGGCCGGAATCTTGCCCTGCAGCACGTCAAGGTAGGCGTAGCGGATAAACGTCGGCTGGCTGCGGGCAAAACCGATCAGGGGCGCAGCCTGCAGCGCCTGTGCGCTGGCCGGGCGCTGGCACGCCTCCCGGTCAGGGTGTTCGACGCACAGCATGGCGGTGGTGAAGTGGGGCCAGGGCGCCGCCAATCCCCCCAGCCAGGGGTGAAAGCGCCGCACACTGCCATCGCCATCCGGCAGCACCTGGGTGTGCCCCAGCGCAGCAGCACCCTGGGCCAGCGCGGGCAGCGGCTGGAAGGTGTCGTCCCCCGTGGGCACCACGGGCAGCACGACCCGGCCACTGGCGGCGATGGCCTGGGCCAGCAGCCAGTCGTCCTCGGGGTAGTCCAGGTCTTCTTCGGTGAGCAGGAAGTCCAGGCCGATCGACTGCGGCTGCCCCTGGTCGATGTGGCGCAGCACCTGCGCGTGCAGGGCGCGGCGCCAGGGCCAGCGGCCAATGGCGGCAATGCTGCGGTCATCGGCCAGCACCAGTACCACTTCGGGCGTTGCCGCCTGCGCGTGCAGGTGGGCGATGCGGTCCTGCAGCCAGGCATTGCTGCGCCCCAGTTGCCCGGGCTGGCTCTGGCTGACGACCAGGGCGCTCAACAGCACGGCCAGCAGCAGCCATTGCAGCCAAAGCGAGGACTGGGGCGAGAGTTTCATTAAAAAAGGAGCTGCTTTCGCTTTGTTTATCGATATTTCAGATATAAAAATACTTGAAATACTTATATATCCAGCGGAAACAGCTATCTTTTAATGCAGCAAACCCAGGCCGCTGCCCGTTCCGACCGTGTTGCCCGAGCCGTCCTGCACCAGGGGCAGCATCTGCACGCTGCGGGTGGGCGAGAAGCGGCTGAGCAGGCCGTTGCCGTCCTGCACCTGCAGGCGCACGTGCCAGGTGCCGGTGGGCAGGCCGGACACCGTCCACTGCGGGGTATCCAGCCACAGGTCGAGCTGCGGCTCGGCCGCCTCGGGGGTGGCCAGGGCCTGCAGACGGTAGCGCTGGCCGGGGCCGCCCGTCCAGAAGATGGTGGTGTGCCCCTGGTGGCTTTGCATCTGCACCTCCTGCGGCAGCGCGGGCGGCGGCTGCAGGGCAAAGGTCTGCACGACGCCAAAGGGACCCTGGTCGCGCACGCCGCCGACCCAGCGCACGCTGGCCGTGCGCCAGGCATAGGCGCCCGGCGGCAGGGGTGCCAGGTCCAGGGCGCAGTCGGCCACATCCACGGCCTGGGCCACGGGGGCGGCAAACAGCGCGGCAGCCTCGGCATCCGCCACGCTGGCAGGCGGGGCCGCCCCTTCTGCCGGTGCCGGCCCCAGCGCTGCGACTTGCAGCACGTAGGCCTGCGCCTCGTCCACCGGCGTGCAGGCCAGTTGCGTGGCCCCCTGGGCGGCAATGGCCTGCGGCGCCGGGTGGGACGCCAGCGGAGCCACCGGGTGGGCCTTGATGCGCAGCGGCGCCTGGGCCGCCTGACCGCGGATGCCGTGGGCGTCCAGCCCCCGCACCTGCAACCAGTAATCGCCATCGTCCAGGCTGGCAAAACGCACCTGCGGCGTGGCAAAGCGGCCATTGCGCAGCACCTGCCGGCCCGCCGGGTCGGCGGCCACCTGCACCTGGTAGGCGCTGGCGCCTTCCAGCGCGGGCAGCGGCAGATCCAGCCACTGGGCATCGCTGGCCGTCGCGGGCAGATCGCCGGGGTTCAGGGCAGGCAGCAGCCGGACGGGCGCCGTGGCGTGCCCGTCCTGTCCCACAGCGGCACCCAGGCCCGGGCGCAGCACGGTGGCGGCGGTATCGGTCTGCCCTTGCAGGGCAACGCGGCCCTGTTCGACGGCGGCGCTGCTGCCGCCACTGTCCGTCACCTGCACGTCGAAGCGGGTGCCGCGCACGCTGGTGGCAGCCACGGGGGTATGCACTTCGAGCTGGCGGGTGGCATCTGGTCGACCGGGAACGGCCACCTCCACCCCGCCCTGTTGCAATTCCAGCACCGACTGCAGGCTGCCAGCGCGGCCCCGGCGGCGCAGTTGCTGCAGGGTGATCTGGCTGTTGGCCTGCACGCGCACGGTCGAGCCGTCGGCCAGACGCACGGCAACAAAGGCCTCGGGGTCCAGCGCCAGCGCATCGCCTTCACGCAATGGCTGGCCACGCTGCACCGGCTGCGCCGCCTCGCCACTGCGGTGCAGGTTGGCCGTGCCCTGCACATAGTCCACGCTGGCCGTGGCCGCCCGCAGCAGGTTCAGGGGAATTTCCAGCAATTGCCCCGGCGGCAGGCGATAGGGGTCGATGTTGCCGTTGTGCTGCTGCAGGGCCTGCCACTGGGTGTTGTCGCCCAGGTAGCGGCGAGCCAGTTGCTCCAGCGTGTCGCCTGCCTGGATGCGGTGCTGCACCGTGGGCAGTCGGGCTGCCGATGCGGCGGTTTGCGCCAGTGCGGGCAGGCTGACCAGCGCCGCCGCCGCCAGGCCCAGCCCGGTCCAACGCACGATCAGCATGACGGCCCTCCTTCTGCCTGAACATCGAGCCGGTAGCCCAGGCCATACACGGCCATGATGGCGTACTGGCTGCCGGGGCGCAGTTGCAATTGCTGGCGCAGGCGGGAGATGTGCGTGTCCAGGGTGCGCGAAAGCACTTCGGCGCTCTGCCCCCAGACGGCCTCACGCAGGTAGTCGCGCGACATGAGCCGCCCCGGGTTCTGGAACAACAGCAGCCCCAGGGCAAATTCCCGGTGCGTGAGGCTGACCGTGGCTGCGCCGAACTGCACGTTCAAGCTGCTGCGGTCAAAGCGGTAGGGGCCGAATTGCTGCACCTCCTCCGTGCTGGCCGGGTGGGCACGGCGCAGCAAGGCCTGAAGGCGGGCCTTGAACTCGGCCACGCGCAGGGGCTTGGTCATGAAGTCGTCGGCGCCGCTTTGCAGGCCCTGCACGATGTCGGCCTCCTCGCTGCGCAGCGTGACGATGATGATCGGCAGTTCGCTGCCCAGCTCCTGGCGGGTCCAGGCCGCAACTTCCGGGCCGCTGGTATCCGGCAGCTCCCAGTCCAGCACCAGCAGATCAAAGCTTTCCCGGCGCAGTTCCTTGACGAGCTGGGAGCCGGTGGAGTAGCCCTGACAGGTGTGGCCCATGCCGAGTACCACCTGCTCCATCATCTTCAATTGCTGCGGGTCATCCTCCAAAATGGCTATGCGCATCGCATCTCTCCTTGCTGTGCTGTTTTTTTGTTGATCTTCTCTATCGCAATTACTGTGCCGCCGCCTGCAGCTGGGCCAGGGCGGCATGCACCAGGGCTTCATCCTCCAGCGGCTGCAACTGAGCGGCCAGGGCCGCCAGGGCGCTGGCGCCCTCCTGCTGCAACCGGGCGATACATTGGCCGGCCTGGCGCGGCGCGTCCAGCCCCCGGCTTTGCAGCAGCAGTCTGCCCTGCGCATCGACCAGCTTGAAATAGAACTTGCCATCGGCCTCGCGGTATTGCTTGAAACCGGGCAGGGCCGTTTTCACGGCCTTGGCCGAATGGGCGCCGGTGCTTTGCTCGGCCAGACTGCGCAGGCCGACGGCGCCGCGCAGGCGCTGCACGAACGGCACCGCCAGGGCGCGGGCCTTGTGCGCACCGGCTTGCAGGATGGCCTCGACCTTTTCCGGATGCGCCATGAAGTCGTCGTAGCGTGCCCGCATGGGGGCGATCTCGCGGTCGATACAGGCCAGCAGGCGCTCCTTGGCCTCCCCCCAGGCGATGCCATCGGCATACGCCTGGCGCATGGCGGCCACCTCCTCGGGCGTGGCAAAGGCCTGGTAGAGCTGGAACAGCGCCGAGCCTTCGACCTCCTTGGGTTCCCCCGGGGCACGGGAGTCGGTGACGATGGAGGCAATCAGTTTCTTCAACTGCGCCGGCGCGGCGAACAGCGGGATGGTGTTGTCGTAGCTCTTGCTCATCTTGCGGCCATCCAGGCCCGCCAGCGTGGCCACCTGTTCTTCGATCACCACTTCGGGCAGGGTGAAATGCTCGCCATACAAGTGGTTGAAGCTGGACGCGATGTCACGGGCCATTTCCAGGTGCTGCACCTGATCGCGCCCGACCGGAACCTTGTGCGCATTGAAAATCAGGATGTCAGCCGCCATCAGTACCGGGTACATGAACAGGCCGGCGTTCACGCCATCGTCCAGGTCGCGGCCTGCTTCCTGGTTCTTGTCCTGCGCGGCCTTGTAAGCATGGGCGCGGTTGAGCAGCCCCTTGCCGGTCACGCAGGTGAGGAACCAGTTCAGCTCGGCAATCTCGGGAATGTCCGACTGGCGGTAGAAGGTGACTTTGTCCGGGTCGAGGCCGCAGGCCAGCCAGCTGGCGGCGATCTCCAGCGTGCAGCGGTGGATACGGGCCGGGTCCTGCGTCTTGATCAGGGCGTGGTAATCGGCCAGGAAATAAAAATTCTCCACCCCGGCAGTGTGGGTGGCCGCAATGGCCGGGCGCATCATGCCCGCGTAGTTGCCCAGATGCGGGGTGCCCGACGGCGTAATGCCGGTAAGAAAGCGGATGGGACGGGAGGTAGTCATAGATCAGTCAAACAGAAACATCAAAGGTTGCAGCACCCAGATCAACGCCTGGTTGCTATAGGCCATCAAGGGGCGCAGCCAGTAGGTGCCGACGATACCGGACAGCACCAGCGCCATGACGATGAAAAAGCCGTACGGTTCGACGCGCGAGACGGCCATCGCGCTGCGCGGCGGCAGCAGCCCGACCAGAATGCGCCCGCCATCCAGCGGCGGCAGCGGAAACAGGTTGAACGCCCACATCACCAGATTCACCAGCACGCCGCCTTTGGCCATTTGCAGGAAAAAGCGCTCTTCCACACCACTGCCGATCAGCACGATCAGCAGCGCCAGCCACAGCAGCGCCTGCAGCAGATTGGCTGCCGGCCCGGCCAGTGCCACCCAGATCATGTCGCGCTTGGGGTGGCGCAAGTTGTTGAAATTCACCGGCACCGGCTTGGCATAGCCGAACAGGAACGCCCCCGAGGTGGAAAAATACAGCAGCGCCGGAATCAGGATGGTGCCCACCGGGTCGATGTGCTTGAGCGGGTTGAGCGTGATGCGTCCCAGCATGCTGGCCGTGTGGTCGCCAAAGTAGCGGGCGGCATAGCCATGGGCGGCCTCGTGCACGGTGATGGAAAACAGCACCGGCAGGGCATAAATCAAAACGGTTTGTATTAAATGTGCAATATCCACAGGGGCTGCATTTTCTCAGAGCCGGCACGCAAATACCGGTTTTTAAAAGGAAAATCTGCTGCTGGCCAGGCCAGGCGGCAGCACGGGGGCAATACCTGCTACAGGCCCAGCGCGGCCAGACTGCCCTGACCCTGACGCACCACCAGGGGGGCGGCATTGCCGGTCATGGCGGTCAGGTCCAGCACCGTCGTCGGCTCCAGCGGGCAGGCGCCAGCGTCGATCACACCATCGACCTGGTGTTCCAGCCGCTCGCGGATCTCCTGCGGGTCGTTCAGCGGCATTTCCTCGCCCGGCAGGATCAGCGTCGTGGCCAGCAAAGGCGCACCCAGCAGCTCCAACAGCATCTGCGTGCCCTTGCGATCGGGCACGCGCAGGCCGATGGTCTTGCGCGAAGGGTGGCTCACCCGCCGGGGCACTTCACGCGTCGCATCCAGGATGAAGGTATAGGGGCCAGGGGTGGCCAGCTTCATCAGGCGAAACTGCCGGTTATCGACCGTGGCGTAGCTGGCCAGCTCCGACAGGTCGCGGCACAGCAGCGTCAGGTGGTGCTTGTCGTTCACGCCCCGGATGCGCCGCAGGCGCTCCACGGCATCACGGTCGTCCAACTGGCAGACCAAGGCGTAGCTGGACTCGGTGGGAATCGCCAGTACACCGCCTTTTTGCAGCAGAAGCGCCGCCTGCTTGAGCAGGCGCGGCTGGGGGTTGTCAGGGTGAATCTCGAAGTATTGGGCCATGGCACAGTCCTGGGCGGCAAGCATGGCCGCAAAACCTTCGATTGTCGTGGACTTGGCGCTTGCCTGCCATCAACGAGCGCTAATGGATACGCTCCCCCAGCAAATCCCAGACGGGCCGCAACCGGCCAGGCAGCGGCGCCAGCGCCCCCAGCGGGCAGCGGGACTCCTGCGGGCTATGAAAATCGCTGCCGCAGGACGCCACCCAGCCGCGTTCACGGGCCACGGCGGCGTATTGCTGGACTTGGGCAGGCGTGTGGGCGCTGGTGACCACCTCGATGCCCTGCCCGCCGTGTTCGGCAAAGGTATCGAACAGCAATTGCACCTGCAACGCCGGTAGCTTGTAGCGGGCCGGATGCGCCAGCACGGCCACCCCACCGGCTGCGCAAATCTGCCCCACGCACGCGGACAGGCTGACCCACTGGTGCGGCGCATACCCCGGCTTGCCCGGGGTCAGGTAGCGGTGGAACACCTCGGCCACGCTGCGGCACCAGCCTATCTCGACCAGGTAGCGGGCAAAGTGGGTGCGCGAAAGCTGGGCCGGGTCTTGCGCGTAATGCAGCGCCCCGGCGTAGGCGTTCGGAATCCCCTGGACAGCCAGGCCCGCCGCCATGGCCTGGGCGCGAGGGATGCGGCTGGCACGGTTGGCCGCCAGCAGTTGCTCCAGACCCGGGTGCCGGACATCGACGCCCAGCCCCACGACATGGATGGTCTGGCCCAGAAAGCCTGCCGAAACCTCCACGCCGCTGACCCAGGCCAGGCCCAGCGCTTCAGTGCTTGCCCGGGCTTCTGTTTGCCCGGCGAGCGTGTCATGATCGGTCAAAGCCCACAGATCGACGCCCTGGGCATGGGCTTGCCGGGCCAGATCGGCGGGAGAAAGCGTCCCATCGGAATAACGGGAATGGCAATGTAAGTCCGGACGGTGGTAAGCGAGAGGCATCGTATAAGCATGACAGTATTTCTCATTCATGTCGGCCAGATAAGAAAACCCGAATATGCACCAGAAAATTTCTGGAGAGGGGCGCAATAAAATAAAAAGCAAGATTCGGCCAGAGTACCCCCAGACCCCGGTGGAATAAGCACAGTGCCTTCAATAAACGCCCACCGGGCTTTGGAAAATCGCACTGTTTTAATCGTAGTGGCGTAAACGCCCGTCTTGAAAATCAATTTCTATATGAACTTCAAACATTTATCCGTAGGGCGCAAACTGTGGGCCCTGGTATTGGGGCTGATTGTGGCAATGGTGACAGTGCTGGGCGGACTGCTTCTGTATTTGCAAAATCTCAACGAGGAAGCGGCCCAGGACCTGGAGCGCGTGCAGAACCGCACCGCCCTCTCCATCCGCTGGCGCGGCATGGTGGCGCTGGATGCCCACCGCGCCGTCGTGCAGATGGGCACCACCGACCAGACACTGGCCGAGCGCATGGAGCGGGAATCGAGTACCGGCACGGCTGCCATTACCGAGGTGCAGCGCCAGGTCGAGTCGCTGCTCAACACGCCACAAGGACATGCCCAGTTCAAAACCATTGCGGCCGTTCGGCAAACGGCCCTGGGCACCATCCGGCAAGCCAATGAACTGCGCAAACAGGGCGACCTGGACGGCGCTGCCGCCCTGGTCGACAGCACTTTGCGCCCGCAAATCGACCAATACGTCCAGGAACTGGACAAATTCGTACAGTGGCAGGAGACGCGGCGCGACACCGTCAGGCAAACTGCCGCCGCACTGAGCCGGCAGGCCCTGCTGGTCGGCAGCGCCATCGTGGCGCTGGTGGTACTGCTGGCGCTCTTCCTATCCGCCTGGCTGGTGCGCTCCATTACCCAGCCTTTGACCCGGGCCGTGGGCCTGGCCGATGCCATCGCCGAGGGCGATCTGACCGTGCATGCGAAAGACGACCGCCGCGACGAACTGGGCCACCTGCTGCGCAGCCTCGATGCCATGGCGGCACGACTGCGCGAGGTGGTCAGCGAAGTACGCTCCGGGGTGGACTCGGTTTCTTCGGCAGCCCACCAGATTGCCACCGGCAACCACGACCTGTCGGCCCGCACGGAACAAACCGCTGCCAACCTGGAAGAAACTGCTGCCAGCATGGAAGAGCTGACCGCCACCGTCACGCAAAGCGCCGATACGGCCCGCCAGGCCAACCAGCTGGCCGCAACGGCAGCCCAGGCCGCAGAACAAGGCGGTGCGGTGGTCGATCAGGTGGTGCACAGCATGCAAAGCATCACCGACTCCAGCCGCAAGATCAACGACATCATCGGCGTGATCGACGGCATCGCCTTCCAGACCAACATCCTGGCGCTGAACGCCGCCGTCGAGGCTGCCCGCGCGGGCGAGCAGGGCCGGGGCTTTGCCGTCGTTGCCAGCGAGGTGCGCAGCCTGGCCGGGCGCAGCGCCGAGGCGGCCAAGGAGATCAAGCAGCTGATCGACAACAGCGTGCAGCGCGTGCAGACCGGCAC
>JAHRXD010000062.1 GCA_019104825.1 Comamonas sp. | reverse complement strand
CACCTGCACCGTCACGTCGTCGGGAATGCGCTTTTCCTCGATCAGCTTGCGCATGAAATCGAACTCGGTCTGCGAGGCCGAGGGAAAGCCCACCTCGATCTGCTTGAAGCCGATTTTCACCAACTGCTCGAACATGCGGATCTTGCGCTCCACGTCCATCGGCTCGATCAGCGCCTGGTTGCCGTCGCGCAAATCGACACTGCACCAGATGGGCGGGTGGGTGATCTGCGCGTCCGGCCAGGTGCGGTCACGCAAGTTCACGGGGGCAAAGGGGCGGTATTTGCTGGAAGGGTTGTGCAACATGGTGGTGTCTCTCTGGTGAAAAAAGGGCTTGTGACCCGGAAAAACAAAAACGGCCCGTGGCTGAAAGCTACGGGCCGCAAGAAAGTAGTGGTGTAAAACGCGTGCGCTACTAGCTCTGCCCGGAGGACATGCGTAGTAGTAGGGTGATTTGCTGCGTAAACATGCCTGGCACTCTAGCACATTCTTGCTGCACTGCACCCAGCGCGGTTGACGCAGGCAGCACACGCATTTCAAGACACCGGCAAGCCGCTACTGGTGCAGGCCGCGCTCGTCCGGCTCGTCTTTCGATGTGCTGATGACGCTGGTGGGCTGGCCCTTGGCCTTGCGCCACAGGTAAACCCCGTAGCCGCTGAAGCCATAAATGGCAAACACCGCAAACAGCACCGACGGGGCGTGGATGTTGACCAGCGCAATCACCAGGGGAATCAGCACGATGGCGGCAAAGGGCACGCTGCGCTTGAAGTTGATGTCCTTGAAGCTGTAGAACGGGGCGTTGGTGACCATCGTCAAACCGGCATACAGCGTCAGGCCGAACATCACCCAGGACATTTGCTGCCAGGTAAGCAGCCCGTCATCGCTGCCGCGCACGACGCCGTAATCGTCCATCAGCCAGATGAAGCCCACGACCAGGGCCGCAGCAGCGGGCGAGGGCAGGCCCTGAAACCAGCGTTTGTCGACCACCCCGGTATTGACGTTGAACCGCGCCAGGCGCAGCGCGGCGCAGGAGCAATAGACGAAGGCGGCAATCCAGCCCCAGCGCCCCAGTCCCTTGAGCGCCCAGACGTAGGAAATCAGCGCCGGGGCCACGCCGAAGGACACCATGTCCGAGAGCGAATCCATCTGCTCGCCAAAGGCGCTTTGGGTGTTGGTCATGCGGGCCACACGGCCATCGAGGCTGTCGAAGAGCATGGCGAACAGCACGCCGTAGGCCGCCAGGGTAAAGCTGCCGTTCATGGCCATGACGATGGAATAAAAGCCGCCGAACAGGGCCGCCAGGGTGAACAGGTTGGGCAGGATGTAGATGCCCTTGCGGCGCTTGCGCACGATGACGCCAGCGGCGCTGTCACTGTCTTGCATGGAATGTTTCTCTCTTGAAAACTGCCCTGCCAGGGGCAGCCGTTAAAACTTCCCTATTCTACGCAGGGCCACAGCCGCCGGACGCCCACGAAAAAGGCCACCGAAGTGGCCTTGGGCAGAAGCAAGCGCTGCTTAGTTGCGGGTCTGGTCCACCAGCTTGTTCTTGGCGATCCAGGGCATCATGGCACGCAGTTGGCCGCCGACTTGCTCAATGGCGTGTTCGGCGTTCTGGCGGCGGCGGGCGGTCATGCTCGGGTAGTTGGTCTTGCCTTCCTGGATGAACATCTTGGCGTATTCGCCGTTCTGGATGCGCTTGAGGGCATTGCGCATGGCCTTGCGCGATTCTTCGTTGATGACTTCGGGGCCGGTCACGTACTCGCCATACTCCGCGTTGTTGGAGATGGAGTAGTTCATGTTGGCGATGCCGCCTTCGTACATCAGGTCGACGATCAGCTTCAGCTCGTGCAGGCATTCGAAGTAGGCCATTTCGGGGGCGTAGCCGGCTTCGGTCAGGGTCTCGAAGCCCATCTTCACCAGTTCCACCGCACCGCCGCACAGCACGGCCTGTTCGCCGAACAGATCGGTCTCGGTTTCTTCCTTGAAGTTGGTTTCGATGATGCCGCCCTTGCCGCCGCCGTTAGCCATGGCGTAGGACAGGGCCACGTCACGCGCCTTGCCGGACTTGTCTTGGTAGATGGCGATGAGCGAAGGCACGCCGCCGCCCTTGAGGTATTCGGAGCGCACGGTGTGGCCGGGGCCTTTGGGGGCGACCATGATCACGTCCAGATCGGCGCGGGGCACGACCTGGTTGTAATGCACGTTGAAGCCGTGGGCAAAGGCCAGCGTGCCGCCTTGCTTGATGTTGGGTTCGACGTTGTTCTTGTACACGTCGGGAATGTTTTCGTCGGGCAGCAGGATCATGACCACGTCGGCGGCCTTGACGGCTTCGTCCACTTCCATCACGGTCAGGCCGGCCTTGCCGACCTTGTCCCAGGATGCGCCGCCTTTGCGCAGGCCGACCACGACTTTCACGCCGCTGTCGTTCAGGTTCTGCGCGTGGGCGTGACCCTGGCTGCCGTAGCCGATGATGGCGACGGTTTTGCCCTTGATGAGAGACAGGTCACAGTCCTTGTCGTAGAAAACTTTCATGTTTGACTCCAGAAAAATTCGTTGGGTTGTTGAAATGAACAGGAAACAGGAGAAGCAGGGGAAACAGAAGTCCGGGCGCTATTAAACCCGCAATTACACCCGCAAAATGCGCTCGCCCCGGCCAATGCCACAGGCGCCGGTGCGCACCGTCTCCAGGATGGCGCTGCGGTCGATGGCCTGCAGGAAGGCGTCGTTCTTGGTGGCGTCGCCGGTCACCTCAATGGTGTAGCTCTTGTCGGTCACGTCGATGATGCGGCCCCGGAAGATGTCGGCCATGCGCTTCATCTCCTCGCGCTCCTTGCCGACGGC
>JAHRXD010000274.1 GCA_019104825.1 Comamonas sp. | reverse complement strand
ACCGGCCCGGCCGAGTGGAAGCAGCGCATTGCCCAGGGCGAGTTTTCGGTGAGCAAAAGCAAAAGCGCATAAGAACCTGTTCACACTCTTTTCCTGGTGGCCGTTGCCCCGCCAAGGCGGCAGATGCAAGGCGCAAACCGCAGGCGGGCTGGTGGCCCGGCGAGGATTTGCAACGCCGCAGATGCTGTCTTGGCGAGGCAACCCTTCGGGCAAGGCAGCCAACCGCCGCACTCGTCGTTGCGCACCTTGACCAGGCCACCAGCCAGGCCTGCGGCACGCGCCAAGATTGCGGCGGTTGGCTGCCTTGCGGGCACCAGGAAAAGAGCGTGAACAGGTTCTAAGCACCAGTCAGGCCTGATCGAGACTGCCAACCGCCTTCGGGCGGTTTTTTGTGCCGTCTGCCGTGTGGTCGTCGATCCCAAGCCATCGCTGGTTCTGGAAGACTGGGCTGTGTTACCAAAGTACGACGACTTTGCTGTGCTTCCGAAAGAATGGCACGCTTGCCCCTATGATTCCGCCGATTGCTTTACTGTGAAAACGCTATGAAACAGGACTCCCGGGCTCCCTCAATTCAAAAAATAACCGTAGCGGGCGCTGTCTGGCTGGCCGTTCTGGGCGCTGCGCCAGCGTTGGCCCAGGTACAGGCTGCGGGCACCGGGCCGGTGCATGAGCGGGTGCAGGCAGCGCGGACCGACCCGCAGTTGGAGAAAAAACTCCTCACTGCCGGGCGCAAGGTTGCTGCCGTCTGCGCCAACTGCCACGGCGACAAAGGTCACAGCAGCAGCGAGCTGATTCCGGTGCTGGCCGGGCAGAACCCGGACTACCTGGTCGAACAGGCGCGTAAATACGTCGATGGCCGCCGTCGCAACGTCTTCATGGAAGGCGTGCTCAAGGCCCTGAGCGTGGATGAAACAGCCGGCATGGCCATGTTCTATGCCGCGCAACCGGCCGACCCGCAACCGGGCCAATCGCCTGCTCTGGTGGAAAAGGGGCGGCAATACTTCGTCAAAATCTGCGTCGCCTGCCACGGCGCGGACGCCCGGGGCTCGGCGCACATGCCGCGTCTGGCGGGGCAGCACCCGGGGTATGTGCTGGCTTCGCTCAAGCACTTCAGCACCAAGGATGGCGTGCGCTCCAGCACCGAAATGGAAACCGTCGTGCGTGGCATGACCGAGGCCGACATGAAAGCCGTGGCGGCCTACGTCGCCTCCTTGCCGTAGGCGCATACTCCGGCCCCTGTGCATTTTCTTTTTCAAGCTCATGCAAGCAGTACCGGCGGCGCCGATCGGCATTTTTGACAGCGGAATTGGCGGCCTGAGCGTCCTGCAGGCGCTGCGGGCCGCTTTGCCGCACGAGCGCTTTGTCTACGTGGCCGACAGCGGCTACGCCCCCTATGGCGAACGCGGTGCGGACTTCGTGCGCCAGCGCTCGCAGGCCATCACCGAGTATCTGTTGCAGGCGCACGGCATCAAGCTGCTGGTGGTGGCCTGCAACACCGCCACGGCGGCGGCCATCACCCATTTGCGTGCGCTGTGGCCGCAGTTGCTGCTGGTGGGGGTGGAGCCGGCGATCAAGCCGGCTGCAGCGCTGACGCGCACGGGCTGCGTCGGCGTCATGGCCACGCGCGGGACGGTGACGAGCGCCCGTTTCGAAAGCCTGCTGCACACTTTCGGTGCCGGGGTGCGCTGGCAGGTGCAAGCCTGCGACGGCCTGGCCCGGGCGATCGAGGCCAGCACCTGGCAGGCGGATGGAAACGCTGCGGAAATAGAAGCGCTTTGCGCCCGCCATACCGGTGCTTTGGGCGATTTTGGCCAGAATTCCGGGCAGATCGATACCCTGGTGCTGGGCTGCACCCACTATGTTTTTGCCCAGCCCGTGCTGCAGCGGCTGCTGGGGCCGCAGGTGCAATTGCTGGACACCGGCAAGGCCGTGGCGCAGCAGACCCAGCGGCTGTTGCAGCAGACGCAATTGCTGGCCAGCACGATGCAGGAAGCGCCGCCGTGCCCGGTGCAGCTGTTCACCACCGGGGCATTGCCTGCCCTGCAGGCCGCCGCAGCGCGGTGGCTGCACCTGCCCGGGCCGTGCTGCAGCGTGGCCCAGGCGTTGCTTTAAGTGGCGGGGGCGGTTTCTTCCTCGGGCAGTGCCGCGCTGGCGTAGCGGCGTACCTGGGCCAGCAGTTGCTGCGGGGTGTAGGGCTTGGTGAGGTAGGCCTGCGCCCCCATGTCCAGCGCCTGCTGGCTGACCGGCCCGGCTTCGTGGGCGGTAAGCATAACGACCGAGAGCTGCTGCCAGCGCGGCTCCTGGCGCAGGCGGCGCAGCAGTTCCAGCCCGTTCATGCCGGGCATTTCGATGTCCACCAGCATCAGGCGGGGCAGCATCCCTTCCTGTAAAAGCTGCAAGGCATCCAGGCCGTCGGCGGCGGTGGCGACCTGCCAGCCGTGGCTGACCAGCAGGTGCTGGGCCAGGCGGCGCACGCTGATGGAGTCATCGACCAGCAGCACCAGGGGCCGTTCGGGCGCGGGCGCCGGTTCGGGCAGCGGGGTGTGCTGGCGGGTTTCGTGCGCGGCGATGACGGCGGCGGGTTCGTACACCTGCACCACCTGGCCGGTGGGCAGGCTGGCGGTGCCCAGCAGCCCGGCAATCGGCGTACTGAGGCCCGCGGGGGCTTGCAGCAGCACTTCCTGCTCCGGCTGCAGGGCATCGGCCCACAGGCCCCAGCGCTGGGTGGGGCTGCGCACGATGACGACCAGGGCGTGTCCGTCCAGCGGCGGCACCTGGCTGTGCGTGGATTGCTGCCACAGGGCGCCGGCCCAGAACAGCGGCAGCGGCCCGCGCGGGTCGCCGTGCAGCATGGCCTGGGCCAGCCCCTGCTCGGCCAGCGCCAGGGGAATGCGCCGCACCCCTTCGATCCACTGTGCGGGCAGGGCTACCTGCCAGCTACCGGCCCGCAGTACCTGGATGGGCAGCACGGCGGGCGGCGCGGGCAGGGTGAGCGTGACCGTGCAGCCCTGGCCGGGGCGGCTGGCGATGTGCAGGCTGCCGCCCAGGGCCTGGATTTGCGCCTGCACGGCCTCCATGCCGATGCCGCGCCCGGCGGTTTCGGACAGTTCGCGGGCGGTGGACAGGTGCGGGTGCAGGATGAGCTGGGCGGCTTCCTCCGGCGCCGGGGCGGCAGCGTGCGGCCACAGGCCCAGGGCGGCGGCCCGCTGGCCGATGGCTGCCGGGTTCAGGCCTGCGCCATCGTCGTGCAGGGTGAGGATGTGCCGGCCTGCGTCTTCGCGCAGCGCCAGGGTGATCTGCCCCTGGGCGGGCTTGTGCTGTTGCAGGCGTTCGTGCGGCGCCTCGATGCCGTGGGCCAGGCTGTTGCGCAGCAGGTGTTCCAGGCAGGGGGCCAGGGTTTGGAGGGTGGTTTTTTCCAGCAGGATGGCTTCGCCCTGCCAGTGCAGTTGCGCCTGGCGCTGGCAGTCCTGCTCGGCCAGGCGCAAGCATTCTTGCAGGCGTTCCCTGAGCTGCCCCAGGGGTTGCAGGCTGGCGTAGAGCAGGCTGTGCTGCATGGCCTGCAGGTAGCCGGTCTGCGCCTGCAGGGCCTGGGCGGTTTCCTGGTGGTGGTGCTGGAGCTGGCGCTGCACGGTGCCCAGGTCGTCGGTGGCGCTCAGGAGGCCGCCGAGCAAGTCTTGCAGCTCGCTGTGCCATTCGTAGGACAGGTCCATGTCGCCATACACCATCAGGGTGTTGGCCCAGACCTTGCAGTCCTGCACCAGGGTGTGCAGGCGCTCCAGCCCGGCGGCCATTTCGCTGACGGCCGTCTGGCTGTGTTCGGTGCCTTCCTGCGCCTGGCTGTGGCTGGCCCACAGGGCCTGGGTGTGGCGTTGCAGGTTTTCCAGCGGCTGGCCGCTGCCGGGGTGTTGCTGGGGGTGGTGCAGCGCCATCTCCTGCTGCAAGGCGGCAAAGCCCAGGCGCAGTGCTTCCAGCGGCTCGGCCAGGGTGGCGGCGCTGCTGTCGGGGGCGAAGGCCAGCGTCTCCAGCGCGTGCACCTGGCTGGCCCAGGCACCGGCACCGGCCAGGCGGGCGCTGCCTTTCAAGGTGTGCAGCGCCCGCAGCAGGGCGGGGGGGCAGGGGCTGCCATCCGCGCCATGTTCGGCCCAGTGCTGCAGGGCGGCTTGCAGTTGCGGCCATTGGGCCTGCATTTCTTCTTCGAGGACGTAGAAATGCAAAGGTTGTAGCTGGTTGCGCTGATTTGACGCCATTTCAGCATCTTTCGATGCTGAAATCGTTTGTTCATCAGCGGAAGCAGCTTCTGTTTCTGCTGATTCCGTGGCGGTTTCTTCGGCGGGCGGGGCGGGCAGGCGTTGCAGGCAGTGTTCCAGCGCCTGCACCACTTGCGGCTGGGCGCGGCGGTGAAAGCCCAGGGCCAGGAATTGCAGCAGGCGGTCGATTTCGGCGGCGGCGTGGCGGCAGGGGGTGGGCACGTCGGCGGGCGGCGGGGCGGGGCAGCGCTCGGCCACGCGCTGGATGAGGTGGGCCAGGGTGGCCACTTCGGCCCAGCCGGCGTCCCAGGCGTGGCGGGTGAGCTGGGCGGCAGTCAAGGCCGGGGAAGCCGGGGCTATGTCGGCGTCCGGCAAGGCATCCGCTGCATCGGCCTCTGCGTCCGTCCATTGCGCCAGCGCCGTCTGCAATGCCAGGGCGTAGCGTTCGGCCTGGTGCAGGGTGCTGGTTTCGACCTGGATTTGCGGCAGCGCTGCCATGCCCTGGGTCAGCGTGGCCAGGGGTTGCAGCTCTACCGCGTCGGGGATGGCAAGGGCGGGCGCGGGCGCTCTTGCAACCGGCGGTGCCACAGGGGTGGCAGGTGGCGTTGCCTGCGGCGGGGCGGCGGCGTTTTCTGCGGCAGGCAGGAGCTGGCAACTGGCGCAGATGGCGGCAAAGATGGGGGCGGTGTCCGGGGGCGCTGTTTGCAGCCTGGGGGCGGCCTGGGCGCAGAAAAACAGCAGTTCGTGCAGCAGCGGCGCGGTGGCGGCGCTGGCGCCCTTGATCTGCTGGCCGTACAGCATCAGTACCCGGGCGGCCAGGCGCTTGGCGTAGATGTCCGGGGTCAGCAGGCCGTGGGCCTGGGCATCCAGCCAGCCGGCGGCCAATTGCCAGGCGCTGCGCAGCGCCGGGGTGGGGGCGCTGTGCCCCAGCCCCAGGCAGATCTGGCGCAGGATGGTGGCCAGGGCGGTGTCGTTGCTCTTGACCCAGCCAAGCATGGCCTGGTCCAGTTCGCTGCGCACGGCTTCGCACGGCACCAGCGTGGGGTAGCTGCTGGTGAGTGCGGGGGGAAGGCTGGCCTGCGTGGCATCGCCGTGGGGCTGCCACAGGTCGGCGGGGTGGGCCGTGTCCTTGCCGCCCAGGCGCGTCAGGGCGCGGTAGCTGTCGAACAGACTGGCGCTATCGGCAGGGGCGTTCTGCGCCAGGGCGCCGAGGTGGCGCAGCACGTCGCCATGCGCCAGTTGCAGCAGCTGGGGCAGGCGCTGGGCCTGTTCGGCATCCAGATCGTGCGACGGGTCGGGCAACTGGCAGGCCTGCGCCAGGCTGCGCACCAGCCGCACGGGGCCGGGCAACTGCACGCTGTCCAGGGCCTGGGCGATCTGCTCCAGCACCTGCACCGTGGGGGAGGCGGGGCCGTGCCCCGCGCCCGTCAGTTGCGGCCCCACTTCCTGCAGCATGGCCAGTACGGAAGGCAGTACCAGTTGGCGTGGGTCGAAGGGGGGCGCAGTATCAGGCATCGCAGCAACAGCAGGAGTGGTGGGAGGAAAAGGCGCAAGTCTGCATGAAAACGGCAGGAAAAACGCTATAACCGCGCCCATGGCAAAAAAAGATAAATCCCATGTCAGCGAAACCCCGGCGACCCAGTTGCTGAAAGCGCACAAGGTGCCGTTTGCCGAGCTGGTGTACGACTACGTGGAACACGGCGGCAGCCACGAATCGGCGCGGCAGCTGGGGCTGGACGAGCATACGGTGGTCAAGACCCTGATCATGCAGGACCAGGATGCCAAGCCCCTCGTCATCCTGATGCACGGCGACTGCACCGTCTCCACCAAGAACCTGGCCCGCCAGATCGGCGCCAAAAGCGTGCAACCCTGCCTGCCCGAGGTGGCCAACCGGCACAGCGGCTACCTGGTGGGCGGCACCTCGCCGTTCGCCACGCGCCGGGCCATGCCGGTGTATGTCGAGGCGTCGATTCTCGACCTGCCGCGCATCACCATCAACGGCGGGCGGCGCGGCTATCTGCTGCAACTCGACCCGCAGGTGTGCGTGCAGCTCCTGCAAGCCCGGCCCGTGCAGTGTGCGCTGGCACAATAAGCGCCTTTGTTTTTGCGCCCGCCGTTTGCGGGCAAGGATGTTGCGTTGAACGTTTTCGCTCCTGTGCTGGCTGCGGTGCTGGCGTATTTGGTGGGGTCGCTGTCGTTTGCAGTGATCGTCAGTCGCGTCATGGGTCTGAACGACCCGCGCTCCTACGGCAGCGGCAACCCGGGGGCGACGAACGTGCTGCGCTCCGGCTCCAAGGCCGCTGCATTGCTGACGCTGCTGCTCGATGCCGTCAAAGGCTTCATCCCCGTGCTGGTCGTCAAACTCTGGGGGCCGCAGTGGGGCCTGGGCGACGGGGCGCTGGCCTTGGTTGCCCTGGGCGCTTTCGTCGGGCATTTGTTCCCGGTGTTCTTCGGCTTCAAGGGCGGCAAGGGCGTGGCCACGGCCCTGGGCGTGCTGCTGGGCATCAGCGGCTGGCTGGGGCTGGCGGTGCTGGGTGTGTGGCTGGCGGTGGCGCTGGTCTCGCGCTATTCCTCGCTGGCAGCGCTGCTGGCCAGCCTGGGGGCGCCGGTGCTGTACATCCTGCTGGGCGGCACGCTGTGGAACATGGAGCAGCCGCTGCTGGTGGCCATCATGGGGATGTCGGCCCTGCTCATCTGGCGCCATGCGCAGAACATCGGCCGCCTGCTGCGCGGCGAGGAAAGCAAGATTGGCGGCGGCAAGCCCAAGGAGAAAAAGCCGCCCAAGCCGGTGCTGACCATCCGCAAGACCAAGCCCAGGCCGCCGGTGAAAAATGCTGCGCAGGTCATGGCCGAAATGGGCGCCAAGGCACCGCCCAAGCCGCGCAGCACCAAAAAGAACAAGCATAAAAAATGACGTTTGCCCTGATGGGGTAAGCGTTGGCAGCTATTGAAAAATAGCTAGCGCTGCCCCGGGGTGTGCGTGACCTGGCGCAGCGTGGGGGTGCTGTTCGTCATCAGCGCACCCAGGTGCAGCAGGCTGCTGGTATCGAGCAGAGGGCGCACTTCGGCAGAGGGCAGGCTGTGGGTGATGCGCAGTTGCGGCGCCTCGGTCAGCCGCACGATGTCCGGCCCGGGCAGCGGGTATTTGCGCGGGTCGAGCAGCCTGGCCACTTGCGGCTGCTGCGGCTGCGGGCTGCGCCGCAGCACCACGGCGGTGGTTTCGTCATTGAGCATGACGAACACCCCCGGCGGGTACATGCCCACGCAGTGGATGAGGGCGTCGCCTGCCTTCTGGTAGAGCTGCGAGGTCGGGCCGGTCACGGCCTGTACCGATTCGGCCACGCTGCGCCCGGCGCGGGTGCGCCGGGGGCTGATCATGGCGGCGTAGCGGTCCACCGTGGCCAGCAGCCGGGCCAGGCGTTCGGCGGGAGGCTGTTGCAGCAGGGGCAGGGCAGGGGCCGTATTGATGTGGTGCAGCGCCACCACGTCCAGCCACAGGGCGTTGGTGATCTGCATCCGTTCCAGCAGCTTGCGCCCTTCCAGTGCGTGGACGCGGATGGCTTCCTGCTGGGCGGCGCTGGGGCGCTCGCGCTGCTGGGCCAGTTGATCCTGCAACTGGGTCATGCCCACGTTCATGGTCAGCGCGGCGTAGACCAGGGCATCGCGCTCGGGCCGGGGCAGGTGGTAGCTGGTGGCCAGGATGTGGCTCAGGGTGGCGCAGACCAGGGCGTGGGCGGCGCTGTAGCCGATGTTGGAGCTGGCCGCCAGCTGGTACATCAGGTACAGGCCCGCATCGCTGTCGTGCGCGATCAGCTCCTGCAGCCAGACGTCGAGCTGCACGACCTTGGCTTCAAAATGGCTGATCTGCCCCGGATGGGCCAGCACCAGGGCCAGGGCCGTTTCCAGGTCGGCCCACAAACCCTGCAGGTCTTCGTAGGTGTCGTAGTCCATGGATGCCTATCGGATGCCTATTGGCTTATTGGCCTGTGGGCCGCGCAGCCAAGCCGTATTCAGTCGCGGAAGTTGTTGAACGACAGGGGGTGGTCGGCCAGTTCCTTGCGGATCAGCGCCATGGCGGCCTGCAGGTCGTCGCGCTTGGCGCCGGTGATGCGCACGGTGTCGCCCTGGATGGCGGCCTGCACCTTCATCTTGCTGTCCTTGATGTGCTTCTGGATTTTCTTGGCCAGTTCGGACTCGATGCCGTTCTTGATCTTCACCAGCTGCTTGACCTTGTCGCCGCCGATTTTCTGCGCGGGCTGCACGTCCATGAAACGCACGTCCACGTTGCGCTTGGTGAGCTTGTTGCGCAGGATGTCCTCGACCTGCTGGAGCTGAAACTCGGCGTCGCCGAACAGGGTGATCTCCTTGTCCTTGAGTTCCAGGCCGGCCGAGGTGCCCTTGAAATCGAAGCGCGTGCCGATCTCCTTGGCGGAGTTTTCCACGGCGTTTTTCACTTCGACGAAATCGGCTTCCAGTACGGTATCAAAAGAAGGCATGACGGTTTTCTTTCTGTCTATCGGTGAATGGGGGCGCAGCCGGCAAACCTGACCTGCTCAGGCGCGGTGCGACAATCCGGGGGATGTTAGTCGAGAAAAACACCTCTTTGCAGGACTTGAATACCTTTGGCATTGCTGCCAGCGCCGATGTGCTGGTGCGCCTGCGCAGCAGCCAGGCGGTGCGGGATTTTGCCGCCAGCAGCCTGCTGCGCAGCCCGCAGGGGGCGCTGCGCCCGACGCTGGTGCTGGGCGGGGGCAGCAACCTGGTGCTGACGGGCGACGTCGTTCACGCCATCGTGCTGAAGATGGAGATTCCCGGTATCGCCCTGGTCGATGAGACGCCCACGCAGCGCATCGTGCAGGCCGGCGCTGGGGTGCGCTGGCACGATCTGGTGGCCTGGACGCTGGCGCAGGGCTGGGGCGGGCTGGAGAACCTGGCGCTGATCCCCGGCACCGTGGGCGCGGCGCCGGTGCAGAACATCGGCGCGTACGGGGTGGAGCTGCAAGACCGCTTTCACAGCCTGGATGCGGTGGACCTGCACACCGGGCAGGCGTTTACGCTGGATGCGGCGCAGTGCGCCTTCGGCTACCGCGATTCGGTGTTCAAGCACACGGCGGCGCAGCCGGGCGACTTCGGGCTGGCGGGCCGGGCCGTGATTACCCAGGTACGGCTGGCCCTGCCCAAGG
>JAHRXD010000272.1 GCA_019104825.1 Comamonas sp. | reverse complement strand
CTGAAAAGCCCGGTGGGCCAGATGTACCACCAGTTCTATGGCGAGAACATGCTGCGGGCCGACGTGTGCAACGCGGTGGAGGAGCTGGGCCAGCTGCTGGACCACAACGGCGCGATTGGCGAGTCGGAGCGCAATGCGGCGCGGATCTTCAATGCCGACCATTGCTACTTCGTCACCAACGGCACGTCCACGTCCAACAAGATCGTCTGGCACCACACGGTGGCGCCGGGCGACGTGGTGGTGGTCGATCGCAACTGCCACAAGTCCATTCTGCACAGCATCATCATGACCGGGGCCATCCCCGTGTTTCTGAAGCCCACGCGCAACCACTTCGGCATCATCGGCCCGATTGCGCAAAGCGAGTTCGAGCCGGAGACCATCCGCGCCAAGATCGCCGCCAACCCGCTGCTCCAGGGCGTGGATGCGCACGCCGTCAAGCCGCGCATCCTGACGCTGACGCAATCGACCTATGACGGCGTGCTCTACAACACCGAAACCATCAAGGGCCTGCTCGACGGCTACGTGGACAACCTGCACTTTGACGAGGCCTGGATTCCGCACGCCGCCTTCCATCCCTTCTACGGCAGCTACCATGCCATGGGCAAGAAGCGGGCGCGGCCCAAGGCATCGGTGGTCTATGCCACGCAGTCCATCCACAAGCTGCTGGCCGGCATCAGCCAGGCATCGCATGTGCTGGTGCAGGACAGCCAGACCGAAAAGCTGGACCACCACCTGTTCAACGAAGCGTATTTGATGCACACCTCCACCAGCCCGCAGTACAGCATCATTGCCAGCTGCGACGTGGCCGCTGCGATGATGGAGCCGCCCAGCGGCACCGCCTTGGTGGAAGAAAGCATTCTGGAAGCGCTGGATTTCCGCCGTGCTATGCGCAAGGTGGAAGACGAGTTTGGCGACGATGACTGGTGGTTTGAAGTCTGGGGGCCGGAAGAACTGGCCGAAGACGGCATTGGCCGCGCCAACAGTTGGGTGATTCGCGGCAAGGATGCCGCCCCCAAACGCGCCGCCCGCAAGCACCGCGAGGACAGCAAGGACATCGACAACTGGCACGGCTTTGGCGATCTGGCCGATGGGTTCAACATGCTTGACCCCATCAAAACCACCATCGTCACGCCGGGGCTGGATTTGAACGGCGACTTTGCCGAGACGGGCATCCCCGCGTCCATCGTCTCCAAATATCTGACCGAGCATGGCGTGGTGGTGGAGAAGACCGGGCTGTATTCCTTCTTCATCATGTTCACCATCGGCATCACCAAGGGCCGCTGGAACACGCTGCTGGCCGCCATGCAGCAGTTCAAGGACGATTACGACCGCAACCAGCCGCTGGCCCGCATCCTGCCCGAGTTCGTGCAGCAGCACCGCCGCTACGAGCGCATGGGCCTGAAAGACCTGTGCCAGCACGTCCACGAGATGTACGCCAAGTACGACATCGCCCGCCTGACCACCGAGATGTACCTGGGCGACCTGACCCCGGCCATGAAGCCCGCCGATGCCTACGCCCACATCGCCCAGCGCAAGACCGAGCGCGTGGAGATCGACCAACTGGCCGGGCGCATCACCGTGGGCCTGATCACGCCGTACCCGCCGGGCATTCCGCTGTTGATTCCGGGCGAGGTGTTCAGCCAGAAAATCGTCGATTACCTGCTGTTCGCCCGCGAGTTCTCCAAACTGTGCCCCGGCTTCGAGACCGACATCCACGGCCTGGTGGAAGTGGAGGATGAGAACGGCGAGCTGCGCTTCTACGCCGATTGCGTGGCCGAGCCGAAGCAGCCGCAGGCCAAGCCCCGGGTGGCGAAGGCCGTCAAAACCACGGTGAAGGCGGCGGCCAAAACCAGGAAGTAATCCGGTAGGTAAAAACAATAGCTGCTTGCACTGATATAGCAATGATTTCAGATATAAAAATACCTGAAATCTACTATTTATCAGCGCAAGCAGCTATGTTTTATAGGTTTTCAGGCAAACAGATTGAGCCTGGTGCCCAGGTGGCCGTATTGCGCCAGGCTGGGTTGCAGCACGGCCATCTGGCTGGCGCTGGGGGCGGTGACCGCCTTGGTTTCGGGGGCTTCCTGCGGGGCGCGGTGGCGCAGTTCCTGCAGGGTGACGGCGTCGGTGGTGCGGTTGTTGGCCCAGGCGGCGGTGGCATCGCGCAAGGCCCTGGCATAGCGGATATCCATGGCAAAGCTCCAGGGGGAAGTCTGGCCCGACTGTAGGCCCGGCCCGTCTGGTGCAATCGCCGGAAAAGCGGGGTGTTTTAGAGTGTAAACACGTTCTTACCAGTGTTCCAGCCAGGCGATGCGGCCCTGGCCGCCTTCGCCGATGCGCTCGGCCAGCGCGGGGGCGGCGGTTTCGGGCAACTGCCATTGCATCCGCACCATGGCTTGGTGATCGACCTGGGTCAGCATGGCCCCGGCCTGCTCCAGTTCGCGGCGCAGCCAGCCTTCCAGAGCGTAGGGGAGCTGGCATTGCTGGGTCAGCAGGCGTTGCAGCGGCACTTTTTCGGCGTGCAGCAGAGCCTGCGCCACGGCATCGGTGTAGGCCCGCACCAGGCCGCCTGCGCCCAGTTTGACGCCGCCGAAGTAGCGCACCACGGTGGCCAGCACGCCTTCCAGATCCTGGTGGCGCAGCACCTCCAGCATGGGGCGGCCTGCGGTGCCGCTGGGTTCGCCATCATCCACAGCAGCAGATTGCCCGCCCGCCAGCAGCGCCCAGCAGACATGCGCTGCGCCGGGGTGCTGCGCCCACAACTGCTGCACCACGGCCTGGGCGCTGGCGCGGTCGGGCATGGGCTGCACGCAGGCGATAAAGCGGCTTTTCTTGATGATGAGTTCGTGGTGAACCGGGGCGGAAATCGTCACTGGCATGGGGCGCATAGCTTAATCGCAACCGCTGGCACGCTGGGCGCTCATGCACAATCGCGCCCTATGGAATACCGTTTGGATGACATCGACCGCCAGCTGCTGCGCCTGCTGCACATGAACGCCCGCGCCTCTACCGCCCATCTGGCGCGGCAAATGGACCTGGCCCGCACCACCGTGGTGGCCCGGATTGCCCGGCTGGAGCAGGAGGGCGTGATTGCCGGCTACGGCGTGCGCCTGGGCACGCGCATGGAGCAGGCGGCCGTGCGGGCGTATTGCGGCATCCGGGTGCAGCCGAAGATGGCGCCGTCGGTGATGCAGGCGCTGAACCGGCTGGTCGAGGTGGAGGAGGTTTCCGCCGTCAGCGGCCAGTACGACTACATGGTGTTCCTGCGCTGCGAGAGCAACGAGAAGCTCGATGCCCTGCTGGACCGCATCGGCATGATCGACGGCATCCAGCAGACCTATACCTCGGTGGTGCTGAGCCGCAAGATCGACCGGCGCTCTACCGCGCCGGTGGGGATGGAAGCCAGCTCCTTATAAAATAGCTTCTTCCGCTGGATTTATCAGCGTTCCAGAGAGGTTTTTAGCTTAATCTACCACCACTTGGGCGGGGCCAGCTAGCATTTTTCCGATAACACTGGCGGAACCGAAGCCGTGGCGGGCGAATGTTTCCAGTACCTGATCGACCACCTCGGGGCGGCACGACACCAGCAGGCCGCCGGAAGTCTGCGGGTCGGTCAGCACGGCGCGTTGCACGTCGCTGATGTGGCTGGCCAGTTGCACCTGCTGTCCGTACGAAGCCCAGTTGCGGCCCGATGCGCCGGTGACGATGCCTTGCGCGGCCAACGCCTGCACGCCGGGCAGCAGGGGCAGGGCGGTGGCGTCGATGTGGGCGGTCAGGCTGGCGCCCCGCGCCAGTTCCAGCGTGTGGCCCAGCAGGCCGAAGCCGGTCACGTCGGTCAGGGCATGGACGCCGGGCAGCTGCGCCAGATCGGGGCCGGGGCGGTTCAGCTGCGTGGTGGCGTCGATCATCGCGGCGTAGCCGGTGGCATCGAGCAGTTCCTTTTTCAGCGCCGCCGACAGGATGCCCACGCCCAGGGGCTTGCCCAGAATCAGCACGTCGCCCGCCTGGGCATCGGCATTGCGCTTGAGCTGCCGGGGATCGACGATGCCGATAGCCACCAGCCCGTAGATGGGTTCCACCGAGTCGATCGAATGTCCGCCCGCCAGCGGGATGCCCGCCGCGCGGCAGACGCTGGCGCCGCCGTCCAGAATCGCCGCGATGGTGCTGTGCGGCAGCACGTTGATCGGCATCCCCACGATGGCCAGCGCCATCAGCGGCGTGGCGCCCATGGCGTAGATGTCCGACAGGGCATTGGTGGCGGCAATGCGGCCAAAGTCGTGCGGGTCATCGACGATGGGCATGAAGAAATCGGTGGTTGCCACGATCGCCTGGTGGTCGTTGATGCGGTAGACGGCGGCGTCGTCGGCGGTTTCCGTGCCCACCAGCAGGTCGGGGAACAACTGGGTGGGCAGGGTGCTTTGGCCGATCAGTTGCGCCAGTATCCCCGGGGCAATCTTGCAGCCGCAGCCGCCGCCGTGCGACAGGGAGGTGAGGCGGGGGGCGGCGGTGCTGGCGGCAGGATTTCGGGGCATGGCGGAAAGCTCTCCAGGAGGACAAAAACGGGCCAAATTGTAGCGGCGGGGCTGGTTGGGGCAGGGCGCGGGCCGTGGCGGCGACAATGGCCGCTGTTTTTGGTTTTTGCCCTATTGCCGCGTATGACCCACCGCCAGCCCGTCCGTGTCACGGAAATTGCCCAGTTCCACACCGTGATCGATGCCCGTTCACCGGCTGAATTTGCCCTTGACCATATTCCGGGGGCGATCAACTGCCCGGTGTTAAGCGACGAGGAGCGGGCCACCATCGGTACCCTGTACAAGCAAAAAGGCGCGTTCGAGGCCAAGCGCCTGGGGGCCGCGCTGGTTGCGGCCAATCTGGCCCGCCATCTGCACACCACCCTGGCAGACCGGCCCGCCCACTGGAAGCCTGTGGTGTACTGCTGGCGCGGGGGGATGCGCAGCGGCTCCATGGTCACCTGGCTGCGCCTGGTCGGCTGGGATGCGCAGCAACTGGCCGGGGGCTACAAAACCTACCGCCACCATGTGACCGAGCAATTGCGCAAGCTGGTGCCGCAATTGCGGCTGCGCGTGGTGTGCGGCGCCACCGGCAGCGCCAAGACGCGGCTGCTGCACGCCCTGCAGGCGCAAGGGGCGCAAATCATCGATCTGGAGGGGCTGGCTTGCCACAAAGGCTCTCTCCTGGGCAGTCTGCCCGGGGTGGCGCAGCCCAGCCAGAAGGCGTTCGAGACGCAGTTGCTGGCGGCCATCGGCCGACTCGATTTGGCCCAGCCGGTGTTCATCGAGGGGGAAAGCGCCAAGATCGGCCGTCTGGCCGTGCCACTGGAGCTGATCGGGCACATGCGCACCGCCCCGGTGGTGGAGGTGCAGGCGGCCCCCGATGTCCGGCTGCAATACCTGCTGCGCGACTATGCCTACCTGGGTGACGATGTGCCGCTGCTGTGCGAACGGCTGGGGCTGCTCAAGGAGCTGCAGGGCAGGGAAACCATTGCCCGCTGGCAAGCCTGGGCGCAGGCCGGCCATTGGGCCGACCTGTTTGCCGAGCTGATGGCGCGGCACTACGACCCGCAGTACCTGCGCTCGCAAACCCGCAACTTTGTGCACTGGGAACAGCGCCAATCGGTGCAGGCGCTTCGTTTGGACGAAGCGGGGATTGCCGATCTGGCCCGGCAGGTACTCAAAAACCGTGACTGATACCGATGCTGAAGGTATTCACGGATTTATCCGGAAAAATATTGTGCGCCGCATCGGCGTAGAGGCTGGTTCTTCTGGACAGGTTGTAAGACCCACCCAGGCTGAATATTTCTTTTTTCTTGTCTCCGTCCCGATTCAGGCGCCCCCAGCCGGCCCGCAGCGTGACAGGATTCATTTTGTAGAGCAGGCCCAGGGTGGTGGCCTTGGCCGTGGAGCCGTTTCTTTTGCTCACGTCGTACGAGCCCATCAGGCTGAGATGGTGGAACGTGGTTTTCCAGCCCACTACCGCATCCGTATTGCCCTGGCTGTTTTTGCCGTAACCCAGCATTCCGCTGAATTTTTTATTTTTATAAAGCAGCACCGTCGCCAGGGGTTTGTTCCGGGCGGTGGCGTCGGTTTCCGGTGACCCGCTCAGGTGCAGAGAAAATCCACGCACCGACGGAGAATCGTAGTAAATGCCGTTGTTCAGGCGGCCCCATTCCGGATGGTTATTGTTGCCTTGCGGGTCGGATGGGTAATGGGTATTCCAGACATTCCAGGCCGGTGAGGCAATGCGGTGGAAATTGTCCCAGGGGTCGAAAAGCGATTGCTTGTCATAGATGGCATCCAGCCGCCGCCCCAGCTTTACCGCACCGAAGCGGCCGGACAGCCCGAGGGTGGATTCCCCGTGGAAAAACGGTTTGTTGAAGGATTCATTCTCCCCGGTGTCGGTTTCGAAGCGGTGACTGAGCATGACATGCGCACGCAGCCCGTTGCCAAGGTCTTCGGTTGCACTGATGGCGATATTGCTGCGTTTCAGCGGGCCGATTTTCATGGTTTTTGCGCTGTCCCGATAAATACCGATATCTAGAAAACCGGAGATATTCACGCTCGACTGGCCGTGCGATACCGGAATGTTGATGGCCAGCGCTGCCAGGCAGAGCATGGATTTTTTCTGGATTTTTACTTTCATGGGATATCGATGTCCTTCCTGAATCCTGTTTTTGATTATTGGCCGTATACCGGGCCGGGGAGGATTCTAGAAACGCTTTATCAATATCCGGCACCTGCAGGGCGCAGAAAACGGGAGGTAAAAATATGCCGCCAACCGCCAGGAAAACCAGCTAAAAATGCGTGCAGAAGCCGGTAAATGGGGTGGACTTGAGCGCACTGCCGGCAAAAGATGCAATCCGGGGATGATTTGCCGTCATCAGCGTGGATTTTCGGCCTGTGGCGGGCCTGGCTTGCCCCCGCACGGCGCAGGCGCAAGGCCGCCAAGCCGCCAGAGGGGCGGATGCCATGGCGGCAAAGCGCTCAATGCAATGCCGTGGAGATCGTGAGCAGGTTTTTAAGCCTTGGTATCCGGCGGGGCGGTTGGCTTGAATTCGAAGTTGTCGAAGTCCAGCCCGTCCAGATCGAACGGGAGGGCGGGCGCTTCTTCGGCGGGCGGCGTGGGGGCCGCGCTTTCGGTTGCGTCGGCGGGCAAGGGCCAATCCAGCCCGAAGTCGGTCAATAGCGCATCGTCGGTGGTCGCCAAGGGGGCGGCGGGGGGCGCTGCTGCTTCTTCGGCCAGGGGGGGCAGTTCGGGCGACTGGGCTTGCGGCAGCGCTGGCAGTTGTTCCGGCAGCTCCGGCAATTCGGCATCCCGGCTGGCGGCAAAGTGCGGCAGGTCCAGCAGCGGCGCTGCCGCTGGTGCGGTCAGGGCCGCGCTGCTCTGGGCGGCGGCGATGGTGCTGGTCCGCCCTTTCAGGCTGCCGCGCGTGGCCGCCGGGGTGGCCTGCGCAATGCCGTACAGCAGCAGCAATTCATGGAAAGCCGTGGACGCCAGCCGTGGCAGAGGCTCGGGCAGTGCCGGGGTTTTGCTCGGGTAGTGGATGGCCCCGCGCAGAAGTGGCAGCACTTCGTCGCTGGGCCACAGGGCCTCGATATGGGTGAGCAGGGTCGGGTACCCCTCCAGGAGTCCCGGGCCCTGGGCATGGTATTGCGCCAGGCTGGGGGCGTGGATGTTGAAGGCCGCTTCCAGGTCCTGGCGGGTCTGCTCGAATGCGTCGGTACGGCTGAGCTGGTAGAAAAAGTCCAGCAACTTCAGGTAGGGCAGGGGCGAGCTGTTGCTGTCGCTGGCGATATGCGTCTGCAGCAGTGCGATGGCTTCGTCATATTCGCCGATCGAGGCGTAAAACTCCGCCTGTTCCTGGGTGTCCAGAAAATCCTGCGAGGTCACGGTGAAGTAGGCCGAAGGCGGGCCCTCCTGGTCGTCTTCCAGAAAATTGTCTGCCTGGGGCAGCAAAAAACTATTCGGCTTGGCCGGGGGCGCAGTCTCTGGCGCTTCCTGGGGGGGCGCGGGTGGAGGAACAGGTTCGGGCGGGGCGGCAACCTCTGCCGCCGTGGTGACCGGGGTGGGGGTCGGCACAGGCGCCTGCACTGGCGCGGTGGCCGGGGCGTCGAATGTTGCGGGTGCCGGCTGTGCGCTGCGCACGGCTTGCATCCACCCGTCTTGCGCCTGGGTGCGTTCCACCCGCAGGCGGTGGAGCAAATAGGCAATGGCCAGCAGGGATGCCACCAGGGCGGCCAGGAGCAGGTACAGCCACAGGGGGACGGTGTCGGCTGCAGCAGTGACGGCCAGTTGGCTGGTCAGGGCCAGAATTTGTGCGCGGTCCTTCTTTTGCTGCTGCTGCAGGCTGGAGAGCTGTTTTTCCAGCTCCTGCAGGCGCTCGTCTGCCACTTCTGCGGCAGGCGTCGGCGCGAGTGCAATCGTCGTATCGGGCCGGGCAGCCGTGGCTTCGGCAGGGTCGTGGAACAGGAACAGCGTGTCCATGCGCAGCACCGGCCGCGCGGTGGTTGCCGCCGCCTGCAGCGTGGTGTTCGCAGGGGCCGCTGCCGTCGCAGCGCTGGCTTCTGCGGCGGTGCTGGGGATGGGCACGGCGGCGGGCCGAGCAGGGGGTGGCGGGGCGGGCTTTTTCGGTGCTGCGGGGCGTTTCGCGGTGGTCGTTTGGGGCGGGCTGCGGCGCGGGGCGGGCGGTGTGGCCGAGGCGGTGCCCGCTGCTACCGATGCGCCGGGCCGTGACGCACTGGCCGAGGCAGGCAGGGCGGGCGCTGGCGGCGCTATCTCGGGCGGGTCGGCAAACAGGGTGTAGCTGCGCGAAACCTTGCCGGTACAGCCGGCAGAGAGGTGCAGCGTGGCCAATGGCTCATTGATCGCCTGCAGGGAGCGCAGGCGCACCGTGTGGGGCGGTTGCAAATCGGTGCGAATCTTCGCCGGGGTCTCGCCAAACAGCGCATGGGCTTCGATACAACTGTTGGCCAGGGTCTGATCCGGATCCGGCGTGACGGTGATGCGGATATCCAAAGGGGCGCCAAGAACAACCGGGCCGTGGGGTGCGCCCAACGTCAGGGCGCAGGCTTGTGCCGCCGCAGTCAGGCAACCTATCCACAGGATGTTGTTTCGTAGTTGCACGCAGTCCTCTTTTTTCTTGACTTGCCGGGGTCGTGGTCAGGATGGATCGGTGCAGGTATTTTGCATTCCTGCGATGACCGATGAAACGGCAATGAGCCTAGGCTATTGCCGCTTGTCCGGGCGACTTCCCCGTTTTTGTTGCAAGCCTTAACCATTTGTAAGACGCGCTAGTGTAAGCCTTCATACCCTTATTTTGTGTGTGGCAAACTCGCCCTCTTTCTGATTTCGATTGTGCCCGGGAAGCGGTTTCTACCGGTTCCGGGCGCCAGACAGCACATGCAAAAAATCATTGGGCAAATTGCCGCAGAGTTGAAAGTAGGGGTGCCGCAGGTCACGGCGGCGGTGGAATTGCTGGACGGTGGTGCGACCGTGCCCTTTATTGCCCGTTACCGCAAGGAAGCCACGGGCGGCCTGGACGATGCCCAGTTGCGCGAGCTGGAAGTGCGCCTGGCCTACCTGCGCGAGCTGGACGAGCGGCGCACCACGGTGCTGAAGGCCATCGACGAGCAGGGCAAGCTCACCGACGCCCTGCGCCTGGCCATTGCCCAGGTGGCGACCAAGCAGGAGCTGGAGGATATCTACCTGCCCTTCAAGCAAAAGCGCCGCACCAAAGGGCAGATTGCCAGAGAGTTCGGCCTGGAGCCGCTGGCCGACCGACTGCTGGCCGATCCCACCCTCGACCCCCACGCGCAGGCCCAGGCGTTTTGCCAGCCGCCAACGGTGCTGGACGACGGCAAGCCCGGCCCGGACTTCTCCACCACCCAGGCGGTGCTGGACGGTGTGCGCGACATCTTGTCCGAACGCTGGGCCGAGGATGCCGCCCTGGTGCAGACCCTGCGCCAATGGCTGTGGGAGGACGGACTGCTGCGCTCGCGCCTGGTGGACGGCAAGAACGAACAGGACGCCGAAGTCGCCAAGTTCCGCGACTATTTCGATTACGAGGAGCCGATCGGCCGCATCCCCTCGCACCGGGCGCTGGCCGTGTTCCGGGGCCGCAGCCTGGAGATTCTGGATGCCAAGCTGGTGCAGCCCGAAGAAGCCGCCCCGGGCCAGATGAGTCTGGCCGAAGGGCGCATTGCCCTGCACCTGGGCTGGAGCCACCAGGGCCGCAAGAGCGACGACCTGCTGCGCAAATGCGTCACCTGGACGTGGCGCGTGAAGCTGAGCCTGTCGGTCGAGCGCGACCTCTTCACCCGCCTGCGCGAAGCCGCCGAGGCCGTGGCCATCAAGGTGTTTGGCGACAACCTGCGCGACCTGCTGCTGGCGGCCCCGGCGGGCCCCCGGGCCGTCATGGGGCTGGATCCCGGCATCCGTACCGGCGTGAAAGTGGCCGTGGTGGACAGCACCGGCAAGCTGCTGGAAACCGCCACCGTCTATCCTCACGAGCCGCGCCGCGATTGGGACGGCAGCGTGCATACCCTGGCCGCGCTGGTGCAGCGCCATGGCGTGCAACTGATTGCCATTGGCAACGGCACCGCCAGCCGGGAGACGGACAAACTCGCGGCCGATGTCATTAAATTGTGGCAAAAATCGGTACAAACGCAGACAGGACAAGCGCTGTCAGCTCTGCAAAAGATAGTGGTCAGCGAGGCCGGTGCCTCCGTCTACTCCGCCAGCGAATTTGCCAGCCAGGAACTGCCCGACGTGGACGTGAGCCTGCGCGGTGCCGTCAGCATCGCCCGGCGCTTGCAGGACCCGCTGGCCGAGCTGGTCAAGATCGACCCGAAAAGCATTGGCGTCGGCCAATACCAGCACGACGTGAACCAAAGCGATCTGGCCCGCCAGCTGGGCAGTGTGGTCGAGGACTGTGTGAACGCCGTCGGCGTGGATTTGAATACCGCCTCTGCCCCGCTGCTGGCGCGGGTGTCCGGCCTGTCCGGCACCGTGGCCAAATCCGTGGTGCGCTGGCGCGATGCCCACGGGCGCTTCCAAAGCCGCAAGCAGTTGCTGGAAGTGGCCGGACTTGGCCCCAAAACCTTCGAGCAGGCCGCAGGCTTTTTGCGCATTCGCGGCGGCGACAACCCGCTGGACATGACCGGCGTCCACCCGGAAACCTACCCGGTGGTCGAGCGCATCCTGCAGACCACCGGCACGCCGATCGAAGCGCTGATGGGCCGCAGCGAAGTGCTGAAAAAACTCCAGCCCGCGCAGTTTGCCGATGAGCGCTTCGGTGCCATTACGGTGCGCGACATTCTGGGCGAACTGGAAAAGCCGGGCCGCGACCCGCGTCCGGATTTTGTCGTGGCCCGCTTCAACGACGGGGTGGAGGACATTGCCGACCTGCGCGAAGGCATGGTGCTGGAGGGCACCGTGAGCAACGTCGCGCAGTTTGGCGCGTTCGTCGATCTGGGTGTTCACCAGGACGGGTTGGTACACGTCAGCCAGATGAGCCACAAATTCGTCGAGGATGCCCGCGAAGTCGTCAAGACCGGCCAGATCGTCAAGGTGAAGGTGCTGGAAGTGGATGCGCCGCGCAAGCGCATCAGCCTGACCATGAAGCTGGACGCCGCCCCCGCCCGCCGCGATGGCCCGCGTGACAATCGCTTCCAGGCCCCGGGCCGGGGCGCTGCCACCCGGCGCAGCGAACCCGCCGCCCCGCAAGGGGCCATGGCCTCGGCCTTTGCCAAGCTGCAGGGGCTGAAGAAGTAAGAACGTAAACCCATTCCAGGCCTCCGCGCGGGAGCCTGGCTATGCCCGCCGAATCTGGTTCTGGCGGGCTGCCAGTTGCTCCAGCGCCAGGCACACCTCCGAGAGCTTGCCGCTCAGGCTCAGGCGCTCCGGGTTGTCCGGGTCGCTGGCGCAGCGGTGCAGGCGCACGCAGGCAAACTGCGCCTGGTTGGCGGCGCGGCGGGGGGCTGTCGGTAATTGCGTAAAGCGGTAGGTCGGCATGGTGGTCTCAGGGGGCGATGGCGGAAATCAATGTTTTCGGCGCAAACCCGCCCCCTGCCGCAGGAGCAGCACGGAGTCGGGGTGGCAAACGGCGGGGTGGGGGGTTAAAGCTGGGCGCGGATCAGGCCGACGGCCAGACCCTCGATGGCAAAGCTTTCGGCGTCGTGTACCTCGATCACCGGGTAATCGGGGTTAGCCGGGTGCAGCCGGGCGCCGGTAGCGGTCAGTTCCAGGCGTTTGACGGTGACTTCATCGTCCAGCCGGGCTACCACGATCTGGCCGCTGCGGGCCTGCTGGCTGGCTTGCACGGCCAGCAGATCGCCGTCCAGGATGCCCAGGTCGCGCATCGACATGCCGCGCACGCGCAATAGGTAGTCGGGGCGGCGCTCGAACAGGCTTTCGGGGACGCAGTGGGTGGTATCGACATGCTCCTGGGCGAGAATCGGCGAGCCAGCCGCCACGCGGCCAATCAGAGGCAGCACCAGGGTGTTGGCCAGCTGGGTGACTTGCTCTTGCGCCGCCTGCAGGCGCAGCCGGATGCCGCGCGAGGTGCCGCTGACCAGCTCGATCACGCCCTTGCGGGCCAGCGCCTTCAGGTGTTCTTCTGCCGCGTTGACCGATTTGAAGCCCAGGGCACGGGCAATTTCTGCCCGGGTGGGCGGTGCGCCGGTGCTGGCCATGGTGGTCTGGATCAGCGTCAGGATTTCTTGCTGGCGGGCGGTGAGTTTGGGCAGGGCCATGAACAGTATTCCTGTTGTTTTATACAGTACCTGTATTCTTGACCAGTTATTTTTCCAACGCAAGGGGGCAACGATGCAAAACGCCAACACCGACACCCAGACCAACACCATCGCGCTGATCGGCATGGGGGGCACCATCGCCGGGACGGGGAGCCTGGGGGGCGTGGGCTACCAGGCCGGCCAGATTGCGGCGCACGATTTGCTGGGGGGCATTCCCGTCCCCACGGGCTGGGCCGTGCAGGCGCAGCAGCTGCGCCAGATCGACAGCAAGGACATTACCGATGGCGACTGGCTGGCGCTGGCGCAGGCCTGCCTTGCCCAGCTGTCCGACCCGCAGGTGGCGGCCCTGGTCATCACCCACGGCACCGATACGCTGGAAGAAACGGCCTGGTTCCTGCACTGCGTGCTGCCAGCAGGCAAGCCGGTGGTGCTGACCTGCGCCATGCGCCCGGCCAGCGCCTTGTCGGCCGACGGCCCGGCCAACCTGCGCGATGCCCTGGCCTGCGCAGCCGACGCCGGGGCGGCTGCGCAGGCCAGGGCCGGGCAATCCGTGCTGGTCGTCGCCGCTGGCGAAGTCCACGGCGCCTGGGCCGTGCGCAAGGCCCATGCCTATCGGGTGAATGCCTTTACCTCTGCCCCCGCCGCCCCCCTGGCCTGGGTGGAGGAAGGGCGTCTGCGCTGGGGGCAGGCTGTGCCTGCCCCCAGGGCGGTGCCAACACCGCCTGCCCTGCCCGCCTTGCCGTGGCCGTGGGTCGAAGTGGTGACCAGCCACGC
>JAHRXD010000253.1 GCA_019104825.1 Comamonas sp. | reverse complement strand
ATTGGTTTTTGGTTTATTTCGATTCTAAAAACCAATCAATATCAGCGGTAAGAACTCTCTTTTTAAGAGCACTTGCCATTCCAAGGGAGATCGTGCATACAACCCCGGCTGAAGCTGCGCAGCAAGCGAAGCCGCCCTTGGTGACCAAAGCGCATCCATCAGGCCACAGCCGCCCAAACTGGCCACGGCGCTTCCCGTCTAGCTCGCCGTAGCTGTCTGAGCGCAGCGCCCACAGGGCGCGTAGCGAGTTTTACGGCGGGTATTCAAGCTGCGCAGCACGCCTTCTTTGCGTCCTTTCTTGTGCGAACAAGAAAGGATGTCGCCCGCCGGGGCGAGACCCGGCCAGCAGAACAAAAATCAGGCAGGAAAGTTTTCAAGACCCCGCCCACCGCACAGGCCACTACTGGACACCCGCCTTCGCGGGTGTGACGGAGGAGGGAGGCGGATATGACGACGGAGAAACGAGTGTGGCGGCGGGAAGATCAGGGCTGGGGGGCACCAGCCAAAGGTTGCAAAGTCAATTTGAACCCCATCGCATGGATGACTTTGAAGAGTGTCTCCGAGCTGGGGGCACGCTCCCCTGAAAGGCTTTTATAGAGGCTTTCGCGGGACAGGCCCGTATCGCGCGCCAATTGGGTCATGCCACGTGCGCGGGCAATATCGCCCAATGCGCCGGCCAGCTCTGTGGGGTCGTTGTCTTCCAGAACTTGCCGCAAGTATTCGGCGATTTCCTCTTCAGGGTTCAAGTGGTTAGCCATATCAAAAGGCCGGGTTTTGATGTTGCTCATAGGTCAAGCTCCTGGGCCATTTTCTTGGCGACGGCGATGTCGCGCTCCTGGCTGGATTTATCGCCGCCGCCCAGCATCACAATCAGCACATTGCCGCGCTGGACGTAGTACATGCGCCAACCGGGGCCGAAAAACTCGCGCATCTCCCAGACGCCATCGCCTACGGGCTTGACGTCCCCCAAATTACCGAGCTTGGCCTTGTTTACACGGCGGCGCAGCCGAATGCGCGTCGGCATATCACGGATACCGTCCACCCACTCGGCAAAGGACTCGGTTTCAAGGACGCTGTACATGACTGAATAGTAGCCCATCGGCTACAGTTTGTACATGCGAACACGGCAACACACCCTTACAAACCCAACATGATCTGCAGGTTCTGCACTGCTGCGCCGCTGGCGCCTTTGCCCAGATTGTCCAGGCGGGCGATCAGCACGGCGTGGTGGTAGTCGTCGTTGCCGAACACGCGCAGCTCCAGGTGGTTGGTATCGGCCAGGGTGTCGGCGGCCAGCTTCAAATCCTCGGTGGCGGGCAGCACCTTGACCCACTGTGCGGGCGTATTGGTTTGCGCGTAGTGCCGGGCCAGCACCTCATGCACATCGGCCACGCGCGGGCGGCCCGGCAGGGTGTCCAGGTGCAGCGGCAGCTCCACCAGCATGCCCTGGCGGAAATTGCCCACCGCAGGAATGAAGATGGGCCGGCGCGTCAGCCCCGTGTAGCGCAGGATTTCCGGGATGTGCTTGTGCGCCAGCCCCAGGGCATAGGCCTCATGCGGGGCGGCGCTGCCGGCCTCGTACGCCTCGATCATGGGCCGCCCGCCGCCGGAATAGCCCGAGATGGACGGCAACGCCAGCGGCATATCGGGCGGCACCAGCCCGGCATCGACCAGGGGGCGCAGCAGCGCAATCGCGCCGGTAGCGTAGCAGCCGGGGTTGCTCACGCGGCTGGCGTTGCGGATGGCGTCCAGCTGGCCCGGGGCCAGTTCGGCAAAGCCGTACACCCAGTCAGGCGCCACGCGGTGCGCGGTCGAGGCGTCGATGATCTTGATGGTCTTGCCGGTTTGCGCCGTGATGGCATCCACCATGGCCGTTGTCTCCCGCGCGGCATCGTCGTGCAGGCACAGGATGACCACGTCCACCCCGGCGATCAGGGCGCGTTTGGCGGCGGGGTCCTTGCGCAGTTCGGGGGCAATGCTGACCAGTTCGATTCCGGCCATGTCCGCCAGGCGCTCGCGAATCTGTAAACCGGTGGTACCCGCTTCGCCATCAATAAAAATTCTGTGCATGTGTGAAAAATCCTCCATTCGGCCTGGTGCGCGGCCTGCGCAAGAAACGCATTGTCCCGCAGGTGTTGCACCTTGCGCATTGAAAGCATTTTTTCAAAGACTGATGTGCGCAAGTGACCACTAGCCCATCGTGTAAGACTGTGTTAGACCTGCGTGGTACATTCCGCGGTTGCCATGCCTTGCACCCTCAGGCAGTGTGGTTACCAAGGGGTTACTGCACGTTGTCGAGGGCGGAAAAGCGGGCATTCCCCCCTCCGTTACTGAGAGACACACACGCATGAAAATTCATGAATACCAAGGCAAGGAAATCTTGCGTCAATTCGGCGTGCCCGTACCCCGTGGCATTGCCGCTTTCACCGTACAAGAAGCTGTGGAAGCTGCCCAGAAACTCGGCGGCCCCGTATGGGTGGTGAAAGCCCAGATCCACGCTGGTGGCCGGGGCAAGGGCGGCGGCGTGAAAGTGGCCAAGACGCTGGACGATGTGAAAACCCTGTCTGAACAAATCCTGGGAATGCAGCTGGTCACGCACCAGACCGGCCCGGAAGGCCAGAAAGTGCGCCGCCTGTACATCGAAGACGGTGCCGACATCAAGAACGAGCTGTATGTATCTCTGGTCACCGACCGCGCCACGCAAAAAGTGGCGCTGATCGCCTCCAGCGAAGGCGGCATGGACATTGAGGAAGTGGCCCACTCCACCCCCGAGAAGATCATCACCGAGATGATCGACCCCCTGACCGGCATCACCGAAGCCCAGTCGCGCAAGGTCGCTGCGGCCATCGGCCTGGAAGGCAAGTCCATCGACCAGGCGGTTGCACTGTTTGCCAACATCTACAAGTGCTACATGGATACCGACGCT
>JAHRXD010000241.1 GCA_019104825.1 Comamonas sp. | reverse complement strand
CTACGCGCACCGCCTGGTCGAGCGCCAGGCGCAACTGCGCAAGGATGGCCGCCTGCCCTTCCTGCGCCCGGACGCCAAATCGCAAGTCACCATGCGTTACGTGGACGGCAAGCCGCACAGCATCGACACCGTGGTGCTGTCCACCCAGCACAGCCCCGACAGAGCGAAACCGCCGCCAAGATGAAGGCCAGCTTCACCGAGGCCGTGATCGAGGAAATCATCAAGCCCGTGCTGCCCGCCGAGTGGCTGCAAGACACCAAATACCTCATCAACCCCACCGGCCGCTTCGTCGTCGGCGGCCCGCAGGGCGACTGCGGCCTGACCGGGCGCAAGATCATCGTCGATACCTACGGCGGTGCCTGCCCGCACGGCGGCGGTGCCTTCAGCGGCAAAGACCCGACCAAGGTTGATCGCTCGGCCGCCTATGCGGCCCGCTACGTGGCGAAAAACGTGGTGGCTGCCGGCCTGGCCCGCCAGTGCCAGGTGCAGGTGGCCTACGCCATCGGCGTGGCGCGGCCCATGAACATCACCGTCTACACCGAAGGCACGGGCGTGATTCCCGATGAGCAGATCGCCAAGCTGGTGCAGGAGCATTTCGACCTGCGGCCCAAGGGCATCATCCAGATGCTTGACCTGCTGCGCCCCATCTACGCCAAGACCGCCGCCTATGGCCACTTTGGCCGCGAGGAGCCGGAATTTACGTGGGAGCGGACAGACAAGGCGGCTGTGCTGCGGGCAGCGGCCGGGTTGTAAGACCCGGCTCCCGCGTCAGCGGGAACAGCCGCTTTGGGGCGGAGTTCATATCCCGCAGCGATGTGAACGCAGCAGACCACAAGGCACAAGCGCTGCGGGCAGCGGCTGGGCTATAAGTCCAGCGTTTGCCGCAAAGCAAACTTCACTCCTTTAACCATAGCTTCTTCCGCTGATTTATGAAAGATTTCAGTTATAAAACGCTGTGAATCTTTTATTCAACCAGCGCTAGAAGCTATTTTTTCAAGAGAAATTGCCATGACCCGTGTCCACACCGCTGTTTTAATTGGCCGTTTTCAACCCTTTCACAATGGGCATCTGGCTTTGCTGGAGCAGGCGCTGCAGGTGGCGCAGCAGGTCATTGTGGTGCTGGGCAGTGCCCACCAGGCCCGCAGTCCGAAGAACCCCTGGGTGTGGGAAGAGCGGCGCAAGATGATTGACGACTGCCTGCCCACCCGCGTCAAAGGGCGGGTGCAGTTTGTGCCCATCCGCGATTACTACGATCTGCCGCGCTGGGTGGCCGAGGTACAGCGCTGGGTCGAGGCGCTGGTGCCCCTTTCCGGTGCCAGCATTGGCCTGATCAGCCACGAAAAAGACGCCAGCAGCGCCTATTTGCGCCACTTCCCTAAATGGCGGGTCATCGAGCTGCCGCGCCAGGGCGAGGTCGATGCCACGCCGCTGCGCGACCAGTTCTGGAATCTGGACAACCAGCCAGCCGCCCAGGTGCAGGCTGCCCTGGCCGCAGCGCTGCCCGAGCCGGTGCTGCAAATCCTGACGGCCTGGCAGGAAACCCCGGCCTACGCCGCCGTCCGCGAAGAGGCACAGGCCCTGGCTGCGTACCGCGAGGCCTGGTCGTGTGCGGCCTTTGCGCCAGTGTTCGTCACCGTGGATACCCTGGTCGTCTGCGCCCAGCATGTGCTGCTGGTGCAGCGCGGCCACAGCCCGGGCAAGGGGCTGCTGGCGCTGCCCGGCGGTTTCGTCGAACAGCGCGACACGATCGAGGAATCGGCCCAGCGCGAATTGCAGGAAGAAACCGGCCTGACCCTGACGCCCGATGCCTGGCAAGCCGCCCTGCAAGGCGTGGAAATTTTTGACCACCCCGACCGCAGCCTGCGTGGGCGCACCATCACCCACGTCTACGTGCTGCACCTGCCGGGCGATACCCTGCCCGAAGTGAATGGCGGCGACGATGCGGCGGCGGCCGACTGGGTGCCCCTCAAAGAGCTGTGGGAGCTGGAGCCGCAGTTTTTCGAAGACCACTTCCACATTCTGCGCACCTGTTTCGAGCGCTTTGGCGGCGGGCCTTTGCCCAAGTTGCCGTAAATACGGTCTACCCCAGCGTCGCGCAGTCGATCACGAAGCGGTATTTCACGTCGCCCTGCAGCATGCGCTCGTAGGCGGCGTTGATCTGCTCGGCGCGGATCAGTTCGATGTCGGCAGTGATGCCGTGCTGGGCGCAGAAGTCCAGCATCTCCTGCGTCTCGGGGATACCGCCGATCAGCGAGCCGGCCAGGTTGCGGCGTTTCATGATCAGGTTGAACACGTTGGGCGAGGGGTGCGGCGTGGCGGGGGCGCCAACCAGCGCCATCGTGCCATCGCGGCGCAGCAGCGCCAAAAAAGCGTCCAGATCGTGCGGCGCGGCTACGGTGTTGAGGATGAAGTCAAAGCTCTTGGTGTGCGCTTTCATCTCGGCGCGGTTGCGCGAGACGACCACCTCATCCGCGCCCAGTGCCAGCGCGGCCTGGCGCTTGCTGTCGGACGTGGTGAACGCCACCACCCGTGCGCCCAGAGCGTGCGCCAGCTTGATGCCCATGTGCCCCAGCCCGCCAATGCCGACCACGCCCACCTTTTTGCCCGGCCCCGCGCCCCAGTGGCGCAGCGGCGACCAGGTGGTAATGCCCGCGCACAGCAACGGCGCAACGGCGGCCAGTTGTGATTCGGGGTGCTTGACGCGCAGCACGTAGCGTTCATGCACCACGATCCGCTGCGAATAGCCGCCCAGCGTGTGGCCGGGCACATCCGCCGTGGGGCTGTTGTAGGTGCCGACCATGTGGTCGCAGTAGTTCTCTAGCCCGTCCTCGCACTCCGCGCAGTGCTGGCAGCTATCGACGATGCAGCCCACGCCGACCAGGTCGCCCGGCTGGTAGCGCGAAACATGCGCCCCTACTGCCGACACGCGCCCGACAATCTCGTGCCCCGGCACGCAGGGGAACAGCGTACCCGCCCATTCGGCCCGCACCTGGTGCAAGTCAGAGTGGCAGACGCCGCAAAAGGCAATGTCGATCTGCACGTCGTGTGCACCGGGTGCGCGGCGGGTAATGTGCAGGGGTTCGAGGGGCTTGTCGCCCGTATGGGCGCCATAGGCGTGGATGGTCATGGTGTGGCTCCTGTGTGGCTGTGGAATTGCGTGCCGATGGATGGTTTACTCAGAACGCAGCCGCGCAAGCATAAGCCGATGGCAACGGTAGTGCGGGCGCTCACACCACCACACGCGGCACGCGCTGCACATGGCACAGTAGCTCGTAGGCGATGGTGTTGTTGGCGGCAGCCACGGTGCCGACCGGCACCAGGTCGCCCCATAGCTCCACCTCGGCGCCGGGGCCGGCGTTGGGCAGGTGGGTCAGGTCCACCGTCATCATGTCCATCGACACGCGGCCCAGGGTCTGGGTGCGCTGGCCGTCGACGGCCACCGGCGTGCCGTTGGGGGTGGTGCGCGGGTAGCCGTCGGCGTAGCCCATGGCGACCAGCCCGACGCGGGTGCGGTGCGCTGCGGTGAAGATGGCCCCGTAGCCCACGCTTTGGCCCGACTCCAGCCAGCGCTCGGCAAAGATGCGGCTTTTCAGGCGCATGACCGGGCGCAGCACGGTATCGCTGGCGCAGGGCGCGGCGCCGTACAGCATCAGTCCGGCGCGGCCCCAGTCGCGGTGGGTCTGGGGCCAGGCGACGATGCCGGCGGAGTTGGAGACGCTGCGCCAGCCGGGCAAGGCGCCCACGGCCTCATCGAACTGCTGCAACTGCGCCAGGGTGTGCTGGGGCTGCTCCAGCTCGTCGGCGCGGGCCAGGTGGGTCATGAAGCTGATCTGCGTCACCTGCGGGCAGGCGGCGAGGCGCTCCTGCACGGCAGCGACTTCGTGCGGCGCAAAGCCGACGCGGTGCATCCCGCTATCGACTTTGATCCAGGCGTGCAGCGGTGCGCCGCTGTGTTGGGCCAGCAGGTCGATCTGGCGGGCCTGGTGGACGACCAGCCAGAGCTGGTGCCGGGCGGCCTGCTGCACGTCGTCCGCATCGAACGCGCCTTCCAGCACCAGGATGGGGGCGGTGATGCCAGCGGCGCGTAGCGGCAGGGCTTCTTCCACAAAGGCCACGGCAAAGCCGTCGGCCTGCGCAGCCAGCGCCTGGGCGCAGGGCAGGGCACCGTGGCCGTAGGCGTTGGCCTTGAGGACGGCAAACACGCGCCCGCCGTGGACGACCTGGGCGGCGGCGTAATTGGCTTGGAGGGCGGAGAGGTCGATTTCGACCCAGGCAGGACGGCTCATGTGGCGCGGGTGCAGACCTTGCCTGCACGCAGATAACGTTGGACGGAAAGGCCATCGGTGGCGATGTCGGTGGGCTGGCCCAGCACGATGTCGGCCACCAGCTTGCCGCTGCCGCAGGACATGGTCCAGCCCAGCGTACCGTGGCCGGTGTTCAGGTACAGGTTGGCGATGGGCGTCTGGCCGATGATGGGCGTGCTGTCCGGCGTCATGGGGCGCAGGCCCGTCCAGAACTCGGCTTTGGGCAGATCGCCGCCGGGGAAGAGCTGGCGCGTCACCATCTCCAGCGTGGCGCGGCGTTCGGGACGCAGGGCGCGGTCAAAACCGCCCAGCTCGGCCATGCCGCCGACGCGGATGCGCTGGTCGAAGCGGGTCAGGGCGATTTTGTACGTCTCGTCCAGCACGGTGGAGATCGGGGCCAGGGCTTCGTCCACGATGGGAATGGTCAGCGAATAGCCCTTGACCGGGTAAATCGGCAAATCCAGCCCGGTCGATTGCAGCAGCGGGCGCGAGAAACTGCCCAGCGCCAGCACATAGCGGTCGGCTTGGAGTACCTCGGCCTGCGGCTCGCCCGCGCTGCGGATGCGCACGCCGCCGATGTTGCCGTCGGCGCCTTGTTCGAGCTGGTCGATTTCCACGTTCCAGCGGAACTGCACGCCCAGCCCTTCGGCCAGCTTGGCCAGGGCGTTGGTGAACAGAAAGCAGTCGCCCGTCTCATCGTCGGGCAGGCGCAGGCCGCCGGTAATCGTCGCGCCCGATTGCACCAGGGCCGGTTCGGCACGGCACACGCCGGCCTTGTCCAGCAGCTCGTAGGCAATGCCGCATTCCTTCAGCACCTCCATATCGCGCTGGGCCTGATCGACCTGTTTTTGCGAACGGAACAATTGCAGCGTGCCCGCGCTGCGCCCCTCGAACTGGATGCCGGTGTCCGCACGCAACTGCGCCAGGCACTGGCGGCTGTAGTTGGAGACGCGCAGCATCCGCTCCTTGTTGATGGCGTAGCGCTCGGGCGAGCAGTTGTAGAGCATGGCACTCATCCAACTGAGCTGGAACGCGCTGCCGTCCAGGCGAATGGCCAGCGGCGCGTGCTTTTCAAACATCCACTTGACGGCCTTGGTCGGGATGCCCGGCGCCCCCCAGGGCGTGGAGTAGCCGTAGGAAATCTGCCCCGCGTTGGCAAAGCTGGTGTCCAGCGCCGGGCCGGCATTGCGGTCGATGACCGTGACTTCAGCCCCCGCACGGGCCAGGTAATACGCCGTGGCCACGCCGACCACCCCCGCACCGAGTACGACAACTTTCATTTTGGATGTCTCCAGAAACAATAAAACTGCTGCAACTGTAGCCAGATCATGAAACAGGTTTTTTTGTTTTTTGCGGCTTGTGCAGGAATAATTGCTGTTTATTGTGATTTTTTCAGCAGGTATCGGCAATGTATGAATTGGATGCCATAGATCTTCGTATTCTTGACCTGCTCCAGCAGCAGGGCCGCCTGACCATGACGGAACTGGGCGAGAGTGTCGGCCTTTCCACATCCCCCTGTTCGCAACGCGTCAAGCGCCTGGAGCAGACGGGGGTGATTACCGGCTACCACGCCCGGATTGCCCCTCAGGCCTTGGGCAAGGCGCTGCTGGTGTTCGTGGAAATCACCCTTACCGAGAAGTCGGAACTGATCTTCAAAAAAGTGCGCGACGCCCTGGCGCACATCCCCGAGGTGCAGGAGTGCCACCTGATTGCCGGGCGCTTCGACTACCTGGTCAAGGCCCGCCTGGGCGGGATGGACGAGTACCGCCGCCTGTTGGGCACCATGCTGGCGCAGATGCCGGTGCCCGCGCAATCGAACAGCTATGTGGTGATGGAGGAGGTCAAGGAAAGCACCGCACTGCGGCTGGGGCCGCGCAAAAAGTAACGTCTGGCCCGCTTGAAATCCAAAACACTGCCCTTATCATTAGCACTCGTTGGGGTTGAGTGCTAACAATTCGGCCCCAGATCAAGCTCCATCGGCCTGTGGTCGATGTTTTTTGTTCCATTCATAGAGTATTTGAGGAGTTCTCCCATGAACCTGCGTCCCCTGAACGATCGCGTGATCGTCAAGCGCCTGGAAAACGAAACCAAGACGGCTTCTGGCATCGTCCTTCCCGACAATGCCGCCGAAAAGCCCGATCAGGGCGAAGTGCTGGCGGTGGGCCCGGGCAAGCATGACGAAGACGGCGATCGCATTGCCATGAGCGTGAAAGTGGGCGACCGCGTGCTGTTCGGCAAATACAGCGGCCAGACCGTGAAGATGAACGGCGAAGAGCTGCTGGTCATGAAGGAAGACGACCTGTTCGCCGTGGTCGAGCAGTAATCGCCGAAGCATTTCCAATTTCATAGCTGCTTGCGCTTGTTGGACAAGTGTTAGTAGCTGATTTGTCCCCAATTTTGAAGGAAGCCAAAAATGGCAGCAAAAGACGTAGTTTTCGGTACTGACGCCCGCACCCGCATGGTCGAAGGCGTGAACATCCTGGCCAACGCCGTGAAAGTGACCCTGGGCCCCAAAGGCCGCAACGTGGTGCTGGAGCGTTCGTTCGGCGCCCCCACCGTGACCAAGGACGGTGTGTCGGTCGCCAAAGAGATCGAACTGAAAGACAAGCTGCAGAACATGGGCGCCCAGTTGGTCAAGGAAGTCGCTTCCAAGACCAACGACATCGCCGGTGACGGCACCACCACCGCCACCGTGCTGGCCCAGGCCATCGTGCGCGAAGGCACCAAGTACGTTGCCGCTGGCCTGAACCCCATGGACCTGAAGCGCGGCATCGACAAGGCTGTGATTGCCCTGGTGGAAGAGCTGAAAAAGCAATCCAAAGCCACCACCACCAGCAAAGAGATCGCCCAAGT
>JAHRXD010000227.1 GCA_019104825.1 Comamonas sp. | reverse complement strand
CGGGTCGCGCAGGCGCATCTGGCGGGCCACCTCGTCGGCGGCTTCCAGGTTGGTGCGGGTGGCGGTTTCCTCGATGTCGCTGCCCTTGATGGCGCGCGCCGAGTTCACGTCCACGCTGACCAGCGCCTCGGTGTGGTCGATGACGATGGCTCCGCCCGAGGGCAGTTGCCCGGTGCGGCTGTACGCCGATTCGATCTGGTGTTCGATCTGGAAGCGCGAGAACAGCGGCGCATCGTCGCGGTAGCGTTTGACGCGATTGGCATGTTCGGGCATGACGTGCGCCATGAACTGCTGCGCCTGCTCGTAGATGTCATCGGTGTCGATCAGGATGTCGCCGATGTCGTTGTTGAAATAGTCGCGGATGGCGCGGATCACCAAGCTGGACTCCTGGTAGATCAGGAAGGCGCCCTTGCCCGCCTTGGCCGCGCCGTCGATGGCGGTCCACAGCTTCAGCAGGTAGTCCAGGTCCCATTGCAGCTCGGGGGCGCTGCGGCCGATACCGGCGGTGCGGGCGATGATGCTCATGCCTTTGGGGTAGTCGAGCTGGTCCATCGCCTCTTTCAGCTCGGCGCGTTCCTCGCCCTCGATGCGGCGCGAGACGCCGCCGCCGCGCGGGTTGTTGGGCATCAGCACCACGTAGCGCCCGGCCAGGCTGATGAAGGTGGTCAGCGCCGCGCCCTTGTTGCCGCGCTCTTCCTTTTCGACCTGGATGATCAGCTCCTGGCCTTCCTTGATCACCTCGTTGATGCGGGCCTGGCTGGGCGAGACGCCCTCGGCAAAGTATTGGCGCGAGATTTCCTTGAACGGCAGAAAGCCGTGGCGCTCTTCGCCGTAATCGACGAAACAGGCTTCCAGCGAAGGCTCGATGCGCGTGACGACGGCTTTGTAGATGTTGCCCTTGCGTTGCTCGCGGCCTTCGATTTCGACTTCGTAGTCCAAGAGCTTCTGGCCATCGACAATCGCCAGACGGCGCTCTTCGGTCTGGGTGGCGTTAATCAGCATCCGTTTCATGATGCACTTCCTTTTCTATGGGTGGACGCGCCGGCCAGGGGCCAGCGTGCCTTTGAATCAAGACGACAAACAGTCGTGCCTGTGAAAAGCGTGCAGTACTGAAACGAAGCAGGCAGCCCAGGGCGCACCCCTTGCCGGATTTAGGCAAGCAAAGGAGGCGGTGGCAGGGCGCAGGGGGCCAGCACAAACGAGTGGATGCGCCCAGGCGCGGGCATACGGGCCACGGCCTGCGCATCCAGGTCAGCGGGCTTGGACGTGCAGACGCGCACGGGAGAATGCCCCGCAAATGCGCTGATGACCCAAGAGAGAAAAGCCCACATACCTATGCTGGTGTCGTAAAGCGGCTGCGGCCCGAAAAAACAGGGGGCTGCAGCCGGGAAAAAATTCGTTCAGTGTTGCAATGCGTTCACGGGTGAAAATGCGTACCTTGTCAGCTTTGAGAGCTGTTTTTACTTGGAAAGCACATTTCAAGCATCGACCGGCCTACGCCTTAGTAACGGGTGCTTGGATCAAAAATCCAGAAAATCAACCACTTACATATATTGACGCGCAGGTGAAGCACATTATAAAGGGGATGCAGCCCCCACTGCCCGCTGCCGCAGCGCCCGCCGTGCGCTGGCTCCAGGTTGGCGAGGAGGACGCCGGCCAGCGCCTGGACAACTTTCTCATCCGCCATCTGAAGGGCGTGCCCAAGACCCACGTCTACCGGATCATCCGCAGCGGCGAGGTGCGCATCAACAAGGGCCGCTGCGCCGCCGATACCCGCGTGCAGGCCGGGGATACGGTGCGCGTGCCGCCGGTGCGCGTGGCCGAAAAAGCGCCGGAAACCGCTGCCGCCCCGGCGCGGGAATTTCCGATTCTGTTCGAGGACGAGGCCTTCATCGCCCTGGACAAGCCGGCGGGTGTGGCCGTGCATGGCGGCAGCGGCGTGAGCTTTGGCGTGATCGAGCAGTTGCGCCGTGCCCGGCCGCAGGCGAAGTTTCTGGAACTGGTGCATCGGCTGGACCGGGAAACCTCGGGCATCCTGCTGGTGGCGAAAAAGCGCTCGGCCCTCAAAGCCCTGCAAGACCAGTTCCGCGAGCGTTCCACCGGCAAGACCTACCTGGCCCTGGTGCAGGGCGCGTGGCCGGCGAACAAGAAAGTCATCGACACCCCGCTGCACAAATACCTGCTGCCCGATGGCGAGCGGCGCGTGCGTACCACCACCGCCGACGACCCCGATGCCATGACGGCGCTGACCCTGGTGCAGCTGCGCCAGGGCCTGCCGCCGCGTCCGCTGCAAGGGCTGCCCGCCATGAGCCTGCTGGAGGTGACGATCAAGACCGGGCGCACCCACCAGATCCGCGTGCATCTGTCCAGCCAGGGCCACGGCATTGCGGGGGACGACAAATACGGCGACTTTGCCCTGAACAAGCGCCTGCCCAAGCAGGGCCTGAACCGCATGTTTCTGCACGCCTGGCGGCTGCGGTTGAACCATCCGGTGACGGGGGAGTCTTTGACCCTGCTGGCCGAGCTGCCGCCGGAATTGGCGCAATTTATTGACTTTTGAGAGGAATACCGTGGCACAACGCCGTTTTGATTTGCTGGCCTTTGACTGGGATGGCACCCTGTTCGATTCCACCGTGGCGATTACGCGCAGCATCCAGCAGGCCGTGCTGG
>JAHRXD010000163.1 GCA_019104825.1 Comamonas sp. | reverse complement strand
CGCTGTCCATTACCGCCTGGCTGATGCTGACCATGTATTTGGTTGAGCAGCAGTTGTACCCCCGCATGCGGGCAGCCAGCCTGTTGGCGCTGATGGGGGCTGTGGCGGTGCTGTTGGCGGTCTTCTTTCCCGGCACCTCACTGGCCAATGGGACATCGGTCTGGCTGCCATTGCATTTGACCTTGGGGGTGGCCTCGTACGGCTTGTTTGCCGCTGCCGTGGTACACGCGGGGCTGATGACCCGGGCCGAACGGCGCATCCGCCGCGCCAGTGAAGATGGCACCGGCGTGCCCTTGCTGACGCTGGAGCGCATCATGTTCCACTGCGTAAATGCCGGTTTTGTGCTGCTAACAGCCACCTTGCTGGTGGGCTGGCTGTTTGGGGAAGTGCTGTACGGCCACCCCTGGCGCTTTGACCATAAAACCGTGTTCTCCCTGCTGGCCTGGGTGGTGTTTGCCGTGCTGCTGGTGGGCCGTGCCCGCTTTGGCTGGCGCGGCCTGCACGCTACGCGCATGGTGTATGCCGGGGCGGTGATGCTGCTCTTGGGCTATGCCGGTTCGCGCTTTGTGCTGGAAGTGCTGCTGGGGCACGGTGCATGAGTAAATACTTGCTGGTCACGCTGGTGCTGCTGGTGGCCGTTGCGCTGTGGCGGCACAAGCACCGTAAAACCGTTGCGCCCAAACCGCGCCCAGGCGCGGCCCCGCGCAACCACCTGCCGGTGCAAACCATGGTCTGCTGTGCCCACTGCGGGCTGCACCTGCCCCAGGCCGAGGCCAGTGCCGCCCAGGGGCAGTTTTTTTGCAGCCCTGCCCACCAGCAGCGCGGTGCCCGTCAGCCATGATGGCCCAGGCCACCCATCCGCAAAGCACCACCACCTTGCCCCTGGCCATGGCCCGGCGTTTATGGCGGGCCTTTAGCCTGGGGCGGGTGTTTTCTGCCCTGATGCTGCTGGGCATGCTGGTGCCGCAAACCAGCCACTTGGATTCGGTGCTGACCAATTTTTCTTGGTTTCTGGGCGGGCTCTACCTGATCCTGACCTGCGCCGCATGGTTGCTGCTGCGCAACCATCCGCCTGGGCAGCAATGGGGCTTGGCCTGGGTGGCCACGCTGGCGCTGGAGGTGGGCATCATCAGCCTGGTGCAACTGCTGCAGCTGTGGCAACCGGGCGGCACGCTGCACTTTTCGCCCTTGCTGGCCCTGCCCATTTTGGCGGCTGCTTGCCTGGGCAGCCTGCGCATGGCCTTGGCCACCACGGCCAGCGTGACCTTGCTTTTGCTCGGCGGCTATGCCTTGGCCGCCTTGGATGGCCTGCCCAATGGGTGGGAGCTGACCGTGCAGGTGGCCACGGTGTGCGCCGGGTATTTTGCGGTCGCCTTTCTCACCCACCACCTGGCCCAACGCCTGGGCTGGCAAGAGCGCTTGGCCCGCCGCCACCACCGCCTGGCCCGATCGCAAGAAGAGATCAACACCCTGATCATTGACCGGCTGACCGAAGGGGTGCTGGTGGTCGATAGCAGCTTGCACATTCAGCAAGCCAACCCGGCGGCCTGCCAACTGCTGGGGGGCGATTGCAAGCCGCCCATCGCTCTGAACCACCGCCCCGCTTGGCAGCCGCTGGGCGAATTGGTGTTGCAAGCCTTAAGCACCGGCCAGTCCCAAGATGCGCGCTTGCAGCTGGTGGAGGCCAACCTGCCCCCGGTGGGGCTGTACGTGCGCGTCTGGCCCAGCGACCACAGCACCGACGATGGCCTGCAGGGCAGCGAGCACCCCTTTCTTTCCGAAGACAGCCAGCACACCGCACCGGCCACGCAATTTCTGGTTTTTCTGGAAGACTTGCGCCAGCTGGAGGCCCGCCTGCGCACCGAAAAAATGGCCGCCATGGGCCGCATGTCTGCCGCCGTAGCGCATGAAATTCGCAACCCGCTGGCGGCCATCAGCCAAGCCAATGCCTTGTTGGCCGAAGACATTACCGACCCGGCCCAGCAGCGCTTGGTCCACATGGTGGCTGCCAACGCCCAACGCATTGCCCACACGATTGAAGACGTGCTGGACATTGCCCGGGTGCAGCAGCAAATTCAGCACAGCCCCTCGATTGGCCTGGCGCTGGACGAGGTCGTCAGCACCATCTGGCGCGAGTGGCAAGCCCAAGACAGTGCCCAGCGCCAAGGCCGCTGCCACCTGGACTGCCCCGGCAGCGTGGCCTTTGACAGCGAGCACCTGCGCCGCATCATCGTCAATCTGCTGGACAACGCCCAGCGCTACGCCCAACCCGATGCAAGCGGGCACAAACAACTGTGGCTGGGCACAGGCCGCCAGCGCAATGGCCGGGCCTGGGTGCAGGTCTGGAGCAGCGGGCCAGAAATTGAAGCCAGCATGCAAAACCATTTGTTTGAGCCGTTTTTTTCCTCGCACAGCCGCTCCAGCGGCCTGGGCCTGTTCATTTGCCGCGAGCTGTGCCAGCGCCACGGTGCCAGCCTGCGCTACCACCGCCAAGCTTGCCCTGGTCAGCCTGAAGGCCCGCCCGGCAATACCTTTACCCTGCGCTTTGCCCACAGCAGCCCCGCCGCTGGGGGGCAGACTGGCGCTTTGTTTACTGCTTCGGATTGACCTATGCCCACTGCCCCTGCCCGCATTTTGGTCGTGGACGATGAGCCCGATCTGCGCACCCTGTACGAACTGACCTTGCTGCGCGATGGCCACCACGTCAGCACCGCCGCCAACCTGGCCCAAGCCAGCGCCTTGCTGGCCAGCCAGCGCTTTGACGTGCTCATCACCGATATGCGCCTGCCCGATGGCCTGGGCATGGCGCTGCTGCACGAGTTGCACCAGCAGCAACGCCAAGAGCGCAGCATTGTGATTACCGCCTATGGCAGCGCCGAAAACGCCGTTGAGGCACTGCGCTATGGCGCGTTTGATTACCTGACCAAGCCGGTCGATCTCAAGCAATTTCGCCGCGTCGTGGCCTCGGCCACCGAAGGCCTGCCCGCGCCCAACACCCCGGCCGCACCGGCCTTGGCAACCCCAGCCTGCAGCGCCTTCCCCCCTTGCGATAGCAGCACCCATCCCGCCGCCTGTGCCGCACTGGAGCGCTTGGCCGGCCAATCCCCCGCCATGCAATTGCTGCGCCAGCGCATCCAAAAAGTCGCCCCCAGCATGGCACCGGTGCTCATCACGGGCGAATCAGGCACGGGCAAAGAGCTGGTTGCCCGCGCCCTGCACGCTTGCAGCCACCGCAGCCACGGCCCTTGGGTGGCGGTGAACTGCGGGGCCATCCCCGAGCATTTGCTGGAGGCCGAATTTTTCGGTGCCCGCAAAGGGGCCTTTACCGGGGCCAACGCCGACCGCCAGGGCTTTTTTCAGGCGGCCAACGGCGGCACCTTGTTTTTGGACGAATTGGGTGAGCTGCCCCTGGCCATGCAGGCCAAGCTGCTGCGCGCCATCCAAGAGCGCAGCGTGCGTGCCCTGGGGGCCACCCAAGAAGAAGGCGTGGACGTGCGCATCATCAGCGCCACCCACCGCAACCTGGCCAACGATGTGCAAACGGGGCGCTTTCGCCAAGACCTGTTCTACCGCCTGAATGTCATTGACGTGCAGTTGCCCGCCCTGCGCGAGCGCCGCGAAGACCTGCCCCTGCTGTGCGAGCGCCTGCTGGCCAATATGGCGCAAGAAAACGGCCTGCCCGTGCCGCCGCCCAGCCCTGCCCTGCTGCAGCATGTGCAAAGCCTGCCCCTGCCGGGCAATGTGCGCGAGCTGGAAAACCTCTTGCACCGCTACGTCGCCCTGGGCGACGAGGGCCTGGGCCAAACAGCCACGGCACCGCTGGCCGCGTTCGCCGCGCCCATGGCCTCCCACAGTGCAGCCTCCGCTGTGCCCCCCGCTGTCTCCCCAGGTGCGCCCGCCCACGCGGCTACAGCCCCCACGCCAGAAAATCCCCAGCCCAAAAGACACGCCTTCGCGGCCTGGCTGGATGCCCAAGAGCGCCAACTGCTCGCCCAGACCCTGCAAACCCAAGGGGGCGATATCACCGCTGCCGCCGCCCACCTGGGGTTGGAGCCCACGCAAATTCAGTACCGCTTGCAGCGGCTGCACCTTCCCCACCCAATGGCCCACTAGCCCATGCCCGCCCCCACCGCCCACTGGCACCAAGGGTGGCTCTGCGCCCCCCACGTGCAGCACCTGCCCTCCCCCAACTTTGGCCCCCGACCCGCTGGGGCCTGCATTGACCTGGCCGTGCTGCACTCCATCAGCCTGCCGCCAGGCCAATACGGCACCGGTTGCGTGCAGCAACTGTTTACCAACCAGCTTGACTGGGCAGCCCACCCGTACTTTGAAAGCATTCGCGGCCTGGAAGTGTCGGCCCATTTTTTCATCACCCGCCAGGGCATGGTGTGGCAGTTTGTCAGCGCCGATGACCGCGCCTGGCATGCCGGCGCTTCGGCCTGGCGCGGGCGCAGCAACTGCAATGACGACTCGATCGGCATCGAGCTCGAAGGGCTGGAGGGCGCAACCTTTGCCCCCCCGCAATACCGCGCCCTGGCGGGGCTGCTAGAACAACTGGCCGCCCAGTACCCGCTGGCCCACCTGGCGGGCCACGAACACATTGCCCCAGGCCGCAAGCACGACCCAGGCCCCGGTTTTTCCTGGGCGCAGCTGCTGGCCCTGTTGCCAACGCCGCTGCGCGCACGGCTGCAACGGCCTGCAGGCACATAGTGGTAGCGATGGCAGAGTCATCGCAGTCATGGCATTTGATTAAACCCGGCAAGGCCGCTATGCTGCGCGCGCATTCACGCCCTAGCCCAAGAAAGCCCAACCATGGCCACCACCTCCTCTACCACCAAGCAATCTGCCCCCAAAGCCGCCGCCGCCACGGCACCCGCAAAAAGCAAAACCAGCGCCGGCAAAACAACAAAAAAAGTAGCTGCTCCCGCAAGTAAAAAAACAAAATCAGAACCAATTGACGCTGAAATCGCCGTAAAACAAGCGGAAAAAGCTACTAAATCAAAAGCAAAACCCGTGGCCAGCACCACCCTGGCACCCCAGGCCATCTGGCCCTTTCCCATTGGGCCCAAGCCGTAAGCCCCTGCGCAGCGTCTTGGCCCGCGCTTAAGAACGAGAACACGTTCTAAACCATGGCCTGCGCCGTCAGCTGTAGCGAGCGCAGGCGCAAATCGGCATCAAACACGTCGCTAACCAGCATGAACTCGTCGGCCTGCGTAGCCTGGGCCAGCGCCTGCAAGCCAGCACGCACCGTTTGCGGCCCGCCGATGATGCCCACGGCCAAAAAGTCGGCAATCGCGGCGCGTTCGCGCTCACTCACCTGCTCCATGAAACCTTCCACCGGCGGCTGCAAGCGCGTGCGGTTGCCCGTCAGAATGCCCAGCACGCGCTGGTAGGTGCTGCTGGCCAGAAATTGCGCCTCGGCATCCGTGGGGGCTGCAATCACCGGCACGCCAACGATGGCGTAGGGCTTGGCCAGCGCGGCGCTGGGCTTAAACGTCTGGCGGTAAATCGCCAATGCCTGGTGCAGCATGCGCGGCGCAAAGTGCGAGGCAAAGGCATACGGCAGCCCCAGGTAGGCCGCCAGTTGCGCTGAAAACAGGCTGGAGCCCAGCAGCCAGATCGGCACATTCGTGCCCGCCCCCGGCACCGCCACAATCGGCTGGCCTTCCTGCGCCGGGGCCAGCAGGCGCTGCAGCTCTTGCACATCGCGGGGGAAGTCCTCCTCAGACTCCATCCGGCTATGGCGGCGCAGCGCGCGCATGGTGTGCCCATCGGTGCCCGGGGCGCGGCCCAGGCCCAGGTCGATGCGGCCCGGATACAGCTCGGCCAGCGTGCCAAACGCCTCGGCCACCACCAGCGGGGCGTGGTTGGGCAGCATGATGCCGCCCGAGCCAACGCGGATGGTTTGCGTGGCCCCGGCAATGTGCCCCACCAGCACCGCCGTGGCCGAGCTGGCAATGCCCGGCATGTTGTGGTGCTCGGCCAACCAATAGCGGGCAAAGCCCAAATCTTCAGCGCACTGGGCGGTGCGCACGGCGATCTGCAAGGCCTCGGCCACGGTGCCGCCTTCGCGCACGGCAACCAAATCAAGCATAGAGAGAATAGGTGGGGTCATGGGGTGTACTCAGGCAATGCCATCCCAGGGGATGGCTGGCGACAACGGCGGTGGCCGCAAAAAAAATCCTTCACCGGCGGACAGCCCGGTGAAGGATGCATCTGGGGCGTACTTCGGTACTTACAAGCCCAGCGCCTTGGCCACGCCCGCGCCATAGGCCGGGTCGCACTGCGTGCAGTTGGCAATGTGGCGGCGCTTGATCTCGTCCGGCGCATCGCCCATGGCGCGGGCCGTGTTCTCAAACAGCACCTGCTGCTGCGCAGGTGTCATCAGGCGAAACAGGGCGCGCGGCTGGCTGAAGTAGTCGGCATCGTCCTGGCGGAAATCCCAATGGTCGGCTGCGCCGTTGATTTTCAGGGGCGGCTCGCGGAAGTCGGGCTGCTCCTGCCACTGGCCATAGCCGTTGGGTTCATAGCCCAGGGTGCTGCCGTAGTTGCCGTCCATGCGCATTGCGCCATCGCGGTGGTAGCTGTGTACCGGGCAGCGCGGGGCGTTCACGGGGATTTGGCCGTGGTTCACGCCCAGCCGGTAGCGCTGCGCATCGCCGTACGAGAACAAGCGCCCTTGCAGCATTTTGTCCGGCGAGAAGCTGATGCCCGGCACCACGTTGGCGGGGTTGAAGGCGGCCTGCTCCACTTCGGCAAAGTAGTTGGCGGGGTTGCGGTTCAGCTCGAACTCGCCCACTTCGATCAGCGGGTAGTCGCCCTTGGGCCAGATTTTGGTCAGGTCGAAGGGGTGGTAGGGCACCTTTTCGGCGTCCAGCTCGGGCATGACCTGCACGTACATCGTCCACTTGGGGAAGTCGCCGCGCTCGATGGCGTCGTACAGGTCGCGCTGGTGGGTTTCGCGGTCATTGGCGACGGCGGCAGCGGCTTCGGCATCCGTCCAGTTCTTGATGCCCTGCTGGGTCTTGAAGTGGAATTTGACCCAGAAGCGCTCGTTTTGCGCGTTGATGAAGCTGAAGGTGTGCGAGCCAAAGCCGTGCATGTGCCGGTAGCTGGCAGGAATGCCCCGGTCGGACATGACGACGGTGACCTGGTGCAGCGCCTCGGGCAGCAGCGTCCAGAAGTCCCAGTTGTTGCGGGCGCTGCGCAGGTTGGTGCGCGGGTCGCGCTTGACGGCGTGGTTCAGGTCGGGGAATTTCAGCGGGTCGCGCAGGAAGAACACCGGGGTGTTGTTGCCGGCCAGGTCCCAGTTGCCTTCTTCGGTATAGAACTTCATGGCAAAGCCGCGAATGTCGCGCTCGGCGTCCGCCGCGCCACGCTCGCCGGCCACGGTGGAGAAGCGCACGAACATGTCGGTTTTCTTGCCGATTTCCGAGAACAGCCTGGCGCGGGTAAAGCGGGTGATGTCGTGCGTGACGGTAAAGGTGCCGTAGGCGCCCGAGCCTTTGGCGTGCATCCGCCGCTCGGGGATCACTTCACGGTCGAAGTGCGCCAGTTTTTCCAGGAACCACACGTCCTGCAGCAACTGCGGGCCGCGCGGGCCTGCCGTCATGACGTTCTGGTTGTCTACCACGGGGCAGCCGGCGGCAGTGGTGAGTTTGGTGGGTTGCATAACTTGTCCTCCTAAAAAAACCCAGGGCAACAGGCACTGGAATGGGGTCAAGCTTAGAAGGTGTGCAGTGGAAACGCCAAATGATTTAGCTTAATTTATTAATAGTTAATTTTTAATTATCAATATCTATTTTTGGATAGGATGCCAGCCTTAAGAACCTGTTCACCATCTTCATGAGCCAAAAACTATCTCCCACCCGCCGCCACTGGACGGTGGCCCAACGCTTGTACGCAGGATTCGGCCTGCTGGTGGCCCTGCTGGCCGTGGTGACCGGCATCGCCATGTACAAAGTCCGCGCCATCGACACCGCCCTGCGTGCCAATAGCGAAGAGCATGTGCTGATCCAGCGCTACGCCATCAATTTCCGTGGCTCGGCGCACGACCGCGCCATCGCCTTGCGCGATGTGGTGTTGAGCAGCACCCCTGCCGGACAGCAGCAGGAAGCCGCCGCCATCGACCGCCTGGCCGCGTTCTATGCCCAGTCCGTCACGCCGATCGAGCAGCTCATCCAGCGCCCCGGCGCCGACCCGCAACTGGCCACCCTGTACGCCGCCATCCAGAAGCTGGAAACCCAGGCCAATGCCACGACAGCGGCCATCCTGGCCCAGGCGCAAACCGATGACCCGCAGGCCCGGGCTGCCGCGCAGGAACAGTTGTGGAACCAGGCCAAGCCGCTGTACGCGCAGTGGCTGGCGGCCATCAACGCCCTGATCGACTTTGAAGAAACCCGCATCCAGGCCGAAAACCGCGCCGCGCTGGAGACGGCCGGCGGCTTCATGCCCTTCATGCTGACCGCATTGGCGATTGCCATCCTCCTGAGCGTGCTGGTAGCCTGGCGTGCAGCCCTGCGCATCACCCGCGCACTGGGGGCCGAGCCGCAGGCCCTGGCCGAGGTGGCCCGCCAGGTCGCCCAGGGCAATCTGCACAGCCTGCAAGCCAGCACGGGCCGCCTGCGGCCCGGCAGCGTCCTGGCCAGTCTGGCGGCGATGCAGGACAGCCTGGCCCAGGTGGTGCATCAGGTGCGCGAAGCCTCGCACTCCGTCAGCCACGGCTCTCTGGAAATCGCCGGGGGCAACGCCGGCCTGCTGCAGCGCACGCAGGAGCAGGCCTCGCACCTGCAGCACACGGCGGCCTCGATGGAGGAGATGACCGCCACCGTCCACCACACCGCCGATTCGGCCCGCCAGGCCACCGAACTGGCCACGCAGGCCAGCCAGTCCGCGCAAAAGGGCGGCTCCGTGGTGGCGCAGGTGGAACACACCATGGCGGCCATCACGGCCAGCTCGCACAAGATGGCCGACATCATCGGCGTGATCGACGGCATCGCCTTCCAGACCAACATCCTGGCGCTGAACGCCGCCGTCGAAGCCGCCCGCGCCGGCGAGCAAGGCAAGGGCTTTGCCGTGGTCGCCTCGGAAGTGCGTGCCCTGGCCCAGCGCAGCGCCGCTGCCGCCGGAGAGATCAAGCAACTGATCGACGCCAGCATCAGCAAAGTCCACGAAGGGGAACAACTGGCCAGCCACGCCGGCGCCACCATGACCGACATCGTCACCCAGGCACAGCAGGTAGCCAGCCTGATCGCGGCCATCAGCGCCTCGACGGTGCAGCAATCCAGCGGCATCGGTCTGGTCAATCAGGCCATCGAGCAACTCGACCACACCACCCAGCAAAACGCCGCCATGGTGGAACAAAGTGCTGCCGCCGCCGATGCCCTGAAGCAGCAGGCCGCCCAGTTGGCGCAGGCCGTGAACGTTTTCCAGCTCGACGGCACAGCGGCCGCCCGACCCAGGTTGCGCTGACCCGCCCTCGCTGGTTGCACGCCACCTTGCACGGCGGCGACATGGCTTTGGCACAAAGGGCGCCATACGGCACCGGATTACGGGCAAGCCCCGATACCTGGGAACTGGACGCTCTGGCATAAGAAACAAATTCTTACACCACCTTCGCCATGCCCACTGCCCCGCCATCCCACCTAAGCCACCGGCTGCGCACCCTGCTGGGCCAGCGCAGCATCCGTTTGGCGCTGCTCATGGCACTGCTGCTGGGCACGCTGTTTGCCGGTTCGGCGGTGTACCTGGCGCGGTTGCAGACCATTGACGAGTACCGCCTCATTGCCAACAACTTGGCCGAATACGCTGCCCTGCGCACGCAGCGCATTCGGGAGTACACCCACGACGCCGCCATCACCCTGGAAAAAAACGCCCGCCAGCGGCCCTGCGGCGCCAGCAACATCGCCCTGATGCGGCAACTGAGCTACGGCAACGATTTCGTCGTGGACATGGGCTATGTGGAAAACGACCAGCTCCTGTGCAGCGCCATCGGGCGCTTTGCCCCCGGCATTCCGGTCGGCAAGAGCAATGCGGTCAGCGCCACCGGGGCAGAGCTGCGGATGCAGGTGGCGCTGCCGTTCGGCCAGGGGCAACGCTATCTGATTTCGTCCTTCGCCGGCTTCTCGGCCATCATGAAAGCCACCTGGTCGGACGACGTGCAGGGCTGGCTGCCCGATAGCCAGGTCGCCATCGGCATGTACCACCCGGTGGCCAACGCCGTCCTGTTCTCGCACGGCCCGGTACGCACCGATTTGCTGGCACCGCACGGCCCCCGGCCCAAGGATGCCGGAAACTACATCGTGGCCCAGTTCCCCACCGACTTCGGCTATTCGGGCTTTGCCATCATCCCCATCCAGGCGCTGCAGCAGCGCTGGCGCAGCAAGGCGGCGCAGGCCATTCCCACGGGGCTGGTCATCGGGCTGCTGCTGGCCGCACTCGTGGCCTGGCTGACGCAGCGCCAGACCTCGCTGCCCAGCATGATTCGCCATGCCCTGCACGACCATGAATTTCACATGGTGTACCAGCCGGTGGTGGACCTGGCCAGCGGCCAGTGGGTCGGCATGGAAGCCCTGATGCGCTGGACGCGGCCCGGCGGCAACAGCATTGCCCCGGACATCTTCATTGCCGCCGCCGAGCGCAGCGGGCAAATCCGCGCCGTCACGCAGTGGATGCTGCGGCAGGTCGCCAAAGAGGTCGGGCCGCTGCTCAGGGCCTACCCGGGCCAGTTGCACCTGGCCGTCAATCTGGCCAGCGACGACCTGTCCGACGCCGGCTTCGTCGAACACTGGCAGGCGCTGCTGGACGAATACCAGCTGCCGGCCACCCAGCTGATCGGCGAGATCACCGAGCGCGTCTTCATGGACGCCGGGCAGACCGGGGCCCAGATCCACGCGCTGCGCAACCTGGGCGTGGGCATTGCCATCGACGATTTCGGCACCGGGTATTCCAGCCTGTCGTACCTGGCGCAAATGGAAATGGACTACCTGAAAATCGACAAGATTTTCGTCACGCCCATCGGCACCGGCGCCGTCACGGCCAACGTCGTGCCGCACATCATTTCGCTGGCGCAATCGCTGAACCTGCAAATGGTCGCCGAAGGCGTGGAAACGCCTGAGCAGGCCGACTGGCTGCGCCAGCACGGCGTGCAGTTGGCCCAGGGCTGGCTGTTTGCCCGGCCCATGCCGATCCAGGACTTCGAGCGCCAATGGCGGGCGCAGCAGCAGGCACAGCAACCAGCCGTCCCGGCGCCCCCGCCGGGGCAGCCCACTTCCCCATGAAGAAACCTCTGAAAAGAAAGCACCCCATGCAGATCAACGACATTCGGGTTTCACACAAACTTTGGGCCACCATCCTGGGGCTGCTGCTGGTCTTGCCGACCGTGGCCGGCCTGACGCTGTGGCGCTTTGCCCATGTGGTGGACAAGGCCAACCAGCAGATCGCGCACGCCGAACAGGCCATTACCGATGCCGTGCAATGGCGCGGCATTGTCGATACGAATATCGAGCGCACGCTGGCCGCCATCCTGGTGACGGACGATGCCACCGCCAAACTGTTCGGCAGCCGCCAGGAGGCCGGTTCGGTCGTCTCCGCCGCAATCCAGAAACGCATCAATGCCAACGCCCAGTCCGATGCCGACAAGCGGGTGCTGGAGCAAATCGGCCAGGACCGCAGCAAGGTCCTGGTGCTGCTGAAAAAAATCCCCCAGGCCCGCGCCGAAGGCACCACGCACACCCTGGTCTACCAGGAGCTGATGCCGGTTTTTGACAGCTACCTCCAGGGCTTCGATGCCTTCGTCAAGGTGCAGGAGGCCCAGCGCGACACGGCCCTGCAGGACGCCGCTGCCGCCCGCCGCAGCGCCCTGTGGGCCGGGGCCGCCGGCTTCGTGCTGCTCTTTGCCATCGGCGTGCTGCTGACCTGGGCGCTGGTGCGCACCATCACCCAGCCGCTGAACCAGGTCATCCGCGCCACGGAACGCATGGGCGAAGGCGACCTGACCGTGCAGACCCACGACCGCCGCCGCGACGAGTTCGGCGTGCTGCTGCAGGCGCTGTCGCGCATGGCAGGCCAGCTGCAGACCGTGATCGGGGAAGTGCATCAGGGCATCAATACCGTCTCGCTGGCGTCCAGCGAGATTGCCAATGGCAACCAGGACCTGTCCATGCGCACCGAACAGACGGCCTCCAGCCTGCAGCAGACCTCGGCCAGCATGGAGCAGATCACCGCCACCGTGACCCAGTCGGTGGAAACCGCCCAGCAGGCCAACCTGCTGGCCGGCCAGTCGGCCCAGGCCGCACAGCGCGGCAGCGCGGTGATGGAGCAGGTGGTCAGCAGCATGGCCCGCATCACGGAATCGAGCCGCAAGATCAACGACATCATCGGCGTCATCGACGGCATTGCCTTCCAGACCAACATCCTGGCGCTGAACGCTGCCGTCGAGGCCGCCCGCGCCGGCGAGCAGGGCCGGGGCTTTGCCGTGGTGGCCAGCGAAGTGCGGGCGCTGGCCGGCCGCTCTGCCGACGCGGCCAAGGAGATCAAGACGCTGATCGGCGCCTCGGTCGATACGGTGCAGACCGGCTCCGCCCAGGTGGCCGAAGCGGGGCAGACGATGGACGAAATCGTCCAGGGCGTGCGCCGCGTCGGCGATCTCATCAGCGAGATCACCGCCTCCGCAGGCGAGCAGCGCGACGGCATCACCCGGGTGAACGTCGCCGTCACGCAGCTCGACCAGATGACCCAGCAGAACGCCGCCCTGGTGGAAGAATCGGCCGCAGCCGCAGCCTCCCTGCGCGAGCAGGCCACCCGGCTGGAGCAAGTCATCAGCATCTTCGACGTCGGCAACGCCACCCGCCGCACGCCCCCGGCGCTGACTGTCTGACAAAATAAAAAAATAGCTTCCTGCGCTGATGAATAAAGGATTTCAGATAGAAAACCATCTGAAATCCACTATTTACCAGCGGAATCAGCTATTCAATCTATAAGCCACCAAACAAATCCGGCGTCACCCCCCGCAACACAGCCGCCGATTGACCGGCCCCCGCATCTTCGGGCGGCGGGGCGCCTTCTTCCAGGCTGCCGACCCGCACCCCCAGCAAACGGATGCGCTGCGCCAGCGGCGCCCGGCGCAGGCACAACCCGGCCAGGCGGCGGATGGTGGCGGCATCCTGCAACAGGTAATCCACCGTCATCTCGCGCGTCACGCTGCGAAAGTCGCTGAAACGCAGCTTGATGCCCACGGTGCGCCCGCTGTAGCCCGCGTGCTGCAAATCATCGGCCACGCGCTCGCACAGCCAGGTGAAGGTCGCGCCCAGCTCGGCCTTGTCCTGCACGGCGTGCAGGTCGCGGTCGAAGGTGGTTTCGCGGCTCATGCTGACTGGCTCGCTGTGCGTTTGCACCGGCCTGTCGTCCAGCCCCTGCGCCGCGCGGTGCAGCCAGGCCCCCGTGGCCTTGCCGAAGTGCTGCACCAGCTTGTGCGCCGGGTAGGCGGCCAGCTGGCCGATGGTGGTGATGCCCAGGGTCTCCAGCCTGGCATTGGCCTTGGGGCCGATGCCGTTGATCTTGCGGCAAGGCAGCGGCCAGATTTTTGCTTCCAGATCGTGCGGCCAGACGATGGCGATGCCGCGCGGCTTGTTGAACTCGCTGGCCATCTTGGCCAGCAGCTTGTTCGGCGCCACGCCGATCGAGCAGGTCAGCCCCGTCGCCGCCAGAATCGCCGCCTGCAGCCGCTGCGCCAGCGCCAGCCCGCCCGCTTCCTGCCCGCCGGGGGCGTGGGTGAAGTCGATATACACCTCGTCCACGCCCCGATCCTCCATCACCGGGGCCAGGGCCAGAATCGCCTCCTTGAAGCGCTGCGAATAGGCGCGGTAACGGGCAAAGTCGATGGGCAGCAGAATCGCCTGCGGACACAGCCGCGCCGCCTTCATCAGCCCCATGGCCGACCCCACGCCAAACTGCCGCGCCGCGTAGGTGGCGGTGGTGATCACCCCCCGGCCTACGTAGCCGCCCAGGCGCTCGAACGCGGCCAGCGGCCTGTCCGCCAGACTGCCCCAGCGCTGCACCAGCGCCGCCTCCTGCTGCGGGGTAAAGCGGCTGCCGCCGATGACCACCGGCAAGTCCTGGAGCTGCGGATAGCGCAGCAGCTCCACGGAGGCGAAAAACGCATCCATGTCCAGATGGGCCACGCGGCGGGCGGGAGCGGGGGGAGAACTGGCAGTCGTCACAACCGGCGATTGTCGCCATCCGGCGCTTCAAGCGCCCAGCGGCAGGCAAATCAGCACCAGCCCGACCAGCATCAGGGCGATGCCGATCTGCTCCGGGCGCGAAAGGCTTTCCTTGAGTACGCGGCGCGAGACGAGGTAGCTGAACACTACCTCGATCATGCCCAGGGTGCGCACGTCGGCCACGTTGTGCATGGCGTAGGCGGTAAACCAGGCCAGCGAGGCGGCTGCGCCCATGTTGCCGGCCAGCAGGGAAGTGCGCCAGCTGCGGAAGATCGGCCCCAGGCCGGTGCGCCAGGCCACCCAGCCGCCCAGGCCGATGGATTGCAGGGTCTGCGCAATCAGCACGCCCCAGGCGCCGGCCACCCAGGGGGCCACCCCGTCGCCCAGCGCCAGCGCTCCGCCCCGAAAACCGATGGTGGAAATGGCAAACCCCGCCCCGGCCAGCAGCCCGTACAGCGCCGACTTGCTGCACCACGCCCGCCACGACAGCATCTGCCCCTGGCGCGGCAGGCTCAAAGTAAGTACGCCCAGGGTCGCCACCAGCATGGCGACCACGGCCATGCCGGTGGGCAGCTCGTGCAGCAGCACCACGCTGAACAGGCCGACCTGCAGCACTTCGGTTTTCGAGAGGGTGACGGCCACGGCAAAGTTGCGCTCCTGCATGGCCCGCAGCAGCGCAGCCGTGGCAAAGATCTGGAAGAACGCCCCCATGCCGATCCAGCCCAGGTAGGGCGCGTTGAAATCCGGCAGCCGGGCCGTGCTGCCCGGCCCCCCATCCCCCCAATAGAGCAGGGCCACCCAGGCAAACGTCAGGGGCAGGCCGAACATGAAGCGCACCAGGGTGGCAGACAGGGGGCCGACTTCGTCGGTCAGCGAGCGCTGCGCGGCATTGCGCACCGTCTGCGCCGCAGCGGCAAACAGGGTGCAGGGCACCCACAGCCAGGCGGCGCTGGCAAGAGAATCGAGCATTGAAAAGAAAAAAGGAGCGCTTCCCGCTGGATTCACGCCATTTCACATATCTTCAATGTGAAAAATGGCGAAAACCAAGCGCAAAGCGCTCTCTTTTTAAGAATGGCAACAGACCCGATTTTAGAACGTGTTTACGTTCTTACGGCTTGCCGCGCCCTTGCAGCCAGGCGATCAGCTCGCCCATGATGCCCCGGCGGAAGGCCAGCACGCACACGATGAAGATCAGCCCGGTGACGATGGTCACCGATTCGCCCAGGCTGCTGAACCATTCCATCCCGGTGGTTCGGGCCAGCCAGGCGCCCAGGTCGCCGATCTTGTTCTCCAGCGCCACCACCACGGCGGCGCCGACCAGCGGGCCGCTCAGGGTGCCCATGCCGCCGACCAGGGTCATCAGCACGACGTGGCCGGACATGCTCCAGTGAACGTCCGACAGGGTGGCAAAGCCCAGCACCAGGGTTTTCAGCGCCCCGGCCAGCCCGGCAATGGCCGCCGACAGCACAAAGGCCAGCAGCTTGAAGCGGTTGGTGTCATAGCCCAACGAGGTGGCCCGCGCCTCGTTCTCCTTGATGCCCTTGAGCACCTGCCCGAAGGGCGAGTGGATGGTGCGCACGATCAGCAAAAAGCCCGCCACCACGATAGCCACGGTCACGTAGTACATCACCATGTCGTTGGACAAGTCCAGCAGGCCGAACAGCTTGCCGCGCGGCACGCCCTGCAGGCCATCCTCACCGCCGGTGAACGGTGCCTGCAGGCAGGCGAAGAACAGCATTTGCGCCAGCGCCAGGGTAATCATGGTGGCGTAGATGCCCTGGCGGCGGATGGTGAACCAGCCCATCACCAGCCCCAGCAGCGCCCCGCTGGCGGTGCCGGCCAGCAGGCCGATTTCGGGGGTGGCGCTCCACTCCTTGACCACATGGCCGCAGACGTAGGCCGCGCCGCCCAGGAAGGCGGCATGGCCGAACGACAGCAGCCCGGTATAGCCCAGCAGCAGGTTGAAAGCCACGGCAAACAGGGCGAAGCACAGCAGCTTCATGACAAAAATCGGGTAGGCGCCGACAAACGGGGCCGCCAGCAGGGCCAGCAGCAGCAGGCCGTAACCGATGGGGGCAATTTTTTGCATCTTCATAGCGTTTATGGCCCCTGCTTATTTTTCTTTACCGAACAGACCCGCCGGGCGGATCAGCAAAACAATCGCCATGATGACGAACACCACGGTGGACGAGGCCTCGGGGTAGAACACCTTGGTCAGCCCCTCGACCACGC
>JAHRXD010000150.1 GCA_019104825.1 Comamonas sp. | reverse complement strand
TGGTTTCGAATTCTTCCGGGTTGTAGGCAATACCACCACCGGTGCCGCCCAATGTGAAGCTGGGGCGGATGACGGTGGGGAAACCCAGGGTTTTCTGCACCGCCCAGGCTTCGTCCATGCTGTGCGCAATGCCGGAACGGGCGGATTCCAGACCGATCTTGGTCATGGCGTCCTTGAACTTCAGGCGATCCTCGGCCTTGTCGATGGCTTCAGGCTTGGCTCCGATCAGCTCCACGCCGTACTTTTCCAGCACGCCGTGGTGCCACAGGTCCAGGGCGCAGTTCAGCGCCGTCTGCCCGCCCATGGTGGGCAGGATGGCGTCGGGGCGCTCTTTGGCAATAATTTGCTCCACCGTCTGCCAGGTGATCGGCTCGATGTAGGTGACATCCGCCGTGGCCGGGTCGGTCATGATCGTCGCGGGGTTGCTGTTGATCAGGATGACGCGGTAGCCCTCCTCGCGCAGCGCCTTGCAGGCTTGCACGCCGGAGTAGTCGAACTCGCAGGCCTGGCCGATGATGATGGGGCCGGCGCCGATGATGAGGATGCTTTGAATATCAGTACGTTTTGGCATTAGTTTTTCTCCTGCGCGGCTGCCATGGACGCAATGAAGCGGTCAAACAAATGGCCAATATCGTTGGGGCCGGGGGCGGCTTCCGGGTGGCCCTGGAAGCTGAACGCCGGCTTGTCCGTGCATTCCAGCCCCTGCAAGGTGCCGTCGAACAGGCTGGTGTGCGTGGGACGCACATTGGCGGGCAGCGAGGCCGTCTCCACCGCAAAGCCATGGTTCTGACTGGTAATGCACACGTGGTCGTTCGCCAGCGTCTTCACCGGATGGTTGCCGCCATGATGGCCGTGGGCCATCTTGAAGGTCTTGGCCCCCAGAGCCAGGGCCATGATCTGGTGGCCCAGGCAGATACCGAACAGGGGAATGTCTTTTTCCAGGAAGGTCTGAACGGCAGCAATGGCGTAGTCGCAGGGCTGCGGATCGCCCGGGCCGTTGGACAAAAAGATGCCATCGGGGTTGAGCGCCAGCACCTCGGCAGCCGGGGTTTGTGCGGGCACCACGGTGAGCTTGCAGCCACGGCTGACCAGCATGCGCAGGATGTTGCGCTTGACGCCGAAGTCATACGCCACGACGTGAAAGCGCGGGTTTTCCAACTGGCCAAAGCCCTGGCCCAGCACCCACTCGGTCTGCTCCCAGGCATAGGGTTGAGGGGTGCTGACCACCTTGGCCAGATCCAGCCCGGCCATGCTGGGGGCGTTTTGCGCGGCCGCCACGGCAGCAGCAATGCACTCGGGCGTGACTTGTTCGCCCGCAGCCAGGCCGACGATGGCGCCGTTTTGCGCCCCTTTTTCGCGCAGCACGCGCGTCAAACGCCGGGTATCGACATTGGCAATGGCAACCGTGCCCTGGCTGACCAGAAACTCGGACAAACCTTGCTCGGAACGGAAGTTGCTGACGGTCAAGGGCAAATCACGAATGACCAATCCGGCAGCCTGCACCTTGGCAGACTCCATATCCTCGGTATTGACGCCATAGTTGCCAATATGCGGATAGGTCAAAGTAACGATTTGCTGACAGTAGCTGGGGTCTGTGAGGATTTCCTGGTAGCCGGTCATGGCAGTGTTGAACACCACTTCACCCACGGTAGTACCTGTGCTACCGATGGAGTTGCCAATAAAGACCGTGCCGTCTGCGAGCGCCAGAATGGCGGATGGGAACGCTCCCTGAAGAGACAAAAGCACTGGGTTCTCCGATTTGAATTACGGTTACGCCCAGCGTGCACCCCTCACACTCGCAAGGTGAGCGGCACAAGAGCTTGTCAGCAGGTAGTAGCAAAAAAACGACGCCAGGCGCAAAGAAAGAATCGCTGAAAGCCTCTCATTATATTCACAAGCAGCGATTCTGTCCTTGATTCTCTAGGGATTACCCCCGTTTATTCGCGCCCTGAACCGCGCTTGCATGCAGGCAAATGGCCGCAGCGGCTGCGACGTTAAGCGACTCTTCCCCGCCCGGCTGGGCAATCCGCACCCAGTGGCTCGCTTGCTGGGCCACTTCCGCCCCCACGCCCTGCCCTTCATGGCCCATGGCCCAGGCACACGGCCAGGGCAAATCAGCCTGGTGGATGAACGCCCCCTGGTGCGAACTGGTGGCCAGCAGCGGCAGGTTCAAGCGTGCAATATCCGCAGCCGTGGCCGATTCGACCAGGTGCAACCCAAAATGCGCCCCCATGCCTGAGCGCAGCACTTTCTGGCTCCACAAGGCTGCCGTGCCCTTCAAGGCCAATACCTGGGCAAAGCCGAAGGCACTGGCGCTGCGCAGCATGGCGCCCACGTTGCCCGCGTCCTGTACCCGATCCAGCACCAAGGTCGGCACCCCCGGGTGCAACGCTGCATCCTGTCCCGACCAGGGCAGGATGAATCCCATCCGGGCCGGGGATTCCAGGCCGCTGATGTCGGCAAACAAGGCATCGGAAAGAACTACTGCTTTAGTAGCTGCTTGCGCCCACTCCACAGGCGTTTGAGACCAAAAAGATGCTGCAAATACGGCGGTATTGGGCCGGATTCCCCGCGCCAGGGCCGCGCGGCACAGGTGATCGCCCTCAAGCCATAGGTAGCCCAGACGCCGGTAGGCGCCCGCCTCACGCGCCAAGCGCCTGAGGTCTTTGACAAACCCGTTGTCCCGCGAGCTGATTTCCAAAACCTTCATCCCCTTTTGCTCCCTGTACCTGCTTGCACTACCTGCGCCACCGGAGCAAAACTGCGCCGATGCTCAGGCGTCGCACCATAGCGGGCCAACGCCTGGAGGTGCAGCGCCGTACCATACCCTTTGTGCGCCCCGAAACCGTAATCCGGGTAGCTTTGCGCAAACGTCTCGCACCAGCGATCTCGCGTCACCTTGGCCAGGATGGAGGCCGCAGAAATGGCAGGCACCAGCAAATCGCCTTTGACAATCGCCTCGGCCTGCACCGTCAGGCGTGGCAACCGGTTGCCATCCACCTGCACCAGCGATGGTTTCAGGCGCAAGCCCTCCACAGCTCGCTGCATGGCCAGCATGGTCGCTTGCAGGATATTGAGACGGTCGATTTCTTCCACCGACGCCTGGGCCACGCAAAAACACAGGGCTTTGGCCCGGATTTCATCGAACAGGGCTTCCCGGCGTTTGGCCGTGAGCTTCTTCGAGTCGGTCAGTCCAGCAATCGGCTGCAGCTCGTCCAGAATCACCGCAGCGGCCATCACCGGCCCGGCCAAGGGGCCACGGCCCGCCTCATCGACCCCGGCCAGCAAGCCTTCGCTTTGCCAGGGCAAAATCGTTTGTTCAGACATACAAAAGTTTTTCAATGGCCTGGGCCGCCAGCGTTGCCGTGTCCCGCAACAGGGAATGGTGCAGCGCGGTAAACCGCTGCGCCACTGCGGCCACCCTGGCGCCCGACTCAGGCACCAGCCACTGCTCCACGGCATCGGCCAAAGCGGCAGGCGTCGCTTGCTCCTGCAACAACTCAGGCACGACAAACTCGCCACCCAAAATATTGGGCAGCCCGACCCACGGCTGCAACTGCTTGCGCCGCATCAGACGCCAGCTGATGGGGTGCATCCGGTAGCTGATGACCATCGGACGCTTGAACAATGCCGCTTCCAACGTGGCCGTGCCGCTGGCAATCAAGGTGCAGTCGCAAGCGGCCAGCGCCTGGTGCGATTGACCACGCAGCAGCCGCACCTGACCTGCCAACCCCAGCTCCTGCACCAAGGCTGCAAGCGGGTCGAACAAGGCAGGAACCGCCGGCAGCACGACCTGCAACTGCGGCAAGCGTTGCAACAACAAGGCAGCGGCCTGCAGGAAAGGACGGGCAATGTATTGCACTTCTGCCCGGCGGCTACCGGGCAGCACGGCCAGCACTGGGGCATCGATATCCAGCCCCAATTGCTGACGGGCCGCCAGTTTGTCCGGCTGCATCGGAATGACCTGGGCCAGGGGATGGCCCACATAGCTTGCAGCGATATCATGCTGTGCCAACAGTTGCGGCTCAAACGGGAACAGGCACAAGACATGGTCGGCCGCCGCCCGAATTTTGTGTACCCGCTCCGGACGCCAGGCCCAGATCGACGGACAGACAAAATGCACCGTCTTGATGCCGCTGGCACGTAAGTCACGCTCCAGCCCCAGATTAAAGTCGGGCGCGTCCACTCCGACAAAAACCGCCGGACGCTCGGTTTGCAGCCGCTGACGCAAGGTTTTGCGGATCTGCAAGATATCGCGCAAGCGCAAAAGCACTTCCAGGCTGTAACCATGCACCGCCAGACGCTCGCTGCTATAGAGGGCCTGAAACCCCCTCTGCTGCATCATCGGCCCGCCGATACCATAGGAATACAAGTCCGGCCAGCGCCGCAGCAACCCATCCAGCAGCAAGCCGGAGAGCAAGTCCCCGGAAGTCTCGCCCGCCACCATGGCAATGCGGGGCGGCACAGCCAGTGCCAAAGCCGGGTCTGCCATTACCGGGCAATACCGCGAGTGGCAGTGGCTAGAAAATCCTGCATCAAGGCAACGTCTTCCCTGGCATCCGGGATTTCTTCGGCAATGGCAGGCAAGGCCGCAATGGCCGCCTGCAATGTCAGCCCCTGTCGGTAGAGCAGTTTGTGCATGGCTTTCACTGCACGGATGCGTTCGGCAGAAAATCCTCGGCGCCGCAGTCCTTCGACATTGAACCCACGCACGGCCAGAGGATTGCCATCGACCATCATGAAGGGCGGAATATCCTGAGAGATATGACTGGAGAAACCCGCCATGGCATGGGCACCAATATGGGTGAACTGATGCACCCCGGACAACCCGCCCAGGATGACCCAATCCCCCACATGCACATGACCGGCCAGAGTGGCGTTATTCGCCAGAATCGTATGGTTGCCAAGCTGGCAATCGTGGGCGATATGCACATAGGCCATGATCCAGTTGTCATTGCCTATCCGGGTGATGCCTCCATCCTGGGCCGTTCCCGTGTTGAAAGTGCAGAACTCCCGAATCGTATTGCCATCACCGATTTCAAGATAAGTCACTTCCCCCGCATACTTCTTGTCCTGTGGCTGCGCCCCGAGCGAGGAGAACTGAAAAACCTGATTGTTGCGCCCAATCCGGGTATGTCCGTCAATCACGCAATGCGGCCCGATGCGCGAACCTTCCCCCACCTGGACATGCGGGCCAATCACGCTGTAGGGACCAACAGATACAGAAGGGTGCAGAACTGCACCCTCGGCAATAATCGCGGTTGGATGAATCAAATCCGACATTGGCAACGCACCGTTATTGCGCCGACTTGTCCGGCCCAACGTAACGCATGGTACACATCAGCTCGGCCTCGCAGGCCACTTCTTCGCCAACCCGTGCCACGCCCTTGAATTTCCAGATGCCGGCACGGATACGGTCGATGGACGCCTCCAGCAACAACTGATCGCCCGGTTCGACAGGGCGCTTGAAACGCGCCGAATCAATCCCGACGAAATAATAGATATTGTTTTCATCCGGCACCTGGCCCATGGCATCGAAAGCCAGCAAGCCAGCGGCTTGTGCCAGCGCTTCCAGCATCAAGACCCCGGGCATTACGGGACGGCCAGGAAAGTGCCCCATGAAGAACGGTTCATTGAAAGTCACGTTCTTCACCGCCAGAATGCGGGTATTACGTTCCAGCTCAACGACTTTATCAACCAGCAAGAACGGGTAACGGTGAGGCAGCTGCTTCAGAATTGCGTGAATATTCATCATGATTCTTATTTATCCCCAGTCAAAGCATCCAACGCTTTTTCAAGTTTCTTAATACGTTCGCGCAGCTGATAGAGCTGCTTGAACGATGCCGCATTTTTCTCCCATTCCGTATTGGTTTGGAGCGGGAAAATTCCAGTATACAAATCAGGCTTGTGAATGGAGCGCGTCACCATGGAAGTCGGGGAGATACTCGTGCCATCGGCGATTTCCAGATGGCCAAGAATATTGGCGGCGCCGCCGATAGAGCAATGGGCCCCAATCCGGGCACTCCCGGCAATACCCGTATTCCCGGCAATAACCGTATGCGCACCTATTCTGACGTTGTGCGCAATCTGCACCAGATTGTCGATCTTGACCCCGTCTGCAACGACGGTGTCATCCAGCGCACCGCGATCGATACAGGTATTGGCGCCGATTTCCACATCGTCGCCAATGGCGACTGCCCCCAACTGCTCTATCTTGTGCCAGCGCCCTGCCTGTTTGGCGAAGCCAAAACCATCCGCGCCAACCACCACCCCCGGGTGCAATAAGCAACGCTGCCCGATACGGCACCTTTCGCCGACATGCACATGCGAACGCAGCACGGTATGGGCACCAATCACCGCACCACGCTCGACAACACACTGCGGGCCAATCGTTGCCGTGGGATCCACCTGTGCTTGGGGATGCACAATGGCCGAGTGATGGATGCCGACCGGCCAGGCCGCCGGCTGCTGCGCCTGCCACAGCTGGGTCAGACGGGCGAAGTAGGCATAGGGATCCGGGGTCACGATACAGGCCCCGTGTGCCAGAGCCGCCTCGCGCATGGTTTCAGCCACGATGACACAGGCCGCCTTGGAGTGCGCCAGCTGCGTGACATAGCGCGGGTTGTGCAGAAAGCTGATGCTGCTCGCATCCGCCGTCTCCAGCGGAGCGATCCGCACAATCACCGTATCGCGGTCGCCGCCCTCCAAGCTCCCGCCCAAGGCATCGACGATCTGACCAAGCCGCAAACTCACTTGTTATGCCCGCTTACTTGGCAGCGTTCAGGGCCTTGATCACTTTGTCGGTGATGTCGTGCTTGGGATTGACATAAACCGCTTCCTGCAGGATGACGTCGTACTGCTCGGCCTCGGCAACCTGCTGCACGACCTTGTTGGCCTGGTCCAGGACACGGGCCAATTCTTCATTCTTGCGATTGCCCAGGTCCTCCTGGAACTCGCGGCTCTTGCGCTGGAACTCCCGGTCTTGATCGACCAGATCGCGCTGTTTGGCGATGCGCTGGCTTTCCGACATGGTCGGCGCGTCACGCTCGAAAGCGTCCGAGCTACGCTTGAGGCCATCACGCAGGGTGATCAGCTCTTTTTCCCGCTTGGAAAATTCCTGCTCAAGCTTGGTTT
>JAHRXD010000098.1 GCA_019104825.1 Comamonas sp. | reverse complement strand
TGCGCCCTTCGGCCAGGTCGTCGTTGCGGAATTTCAGCACCCCGGCGATCTCGCCGCCGCCGACCATGGCCGCCGTCAGCTCCAGCTTCTGCCCGCCGGGCTGGCTGAAATACAGCGCCATGCGCTGGCTGCCGGGGTATTCCCTGGTTTCTTCCACGCTGAGCTGGCCGCTGCTCATGCCCAGCACCAGCGCCTGGCTGCCGCCGACGAACAGGCTGACGGTGCCGTCGTCGGCCTCGACCTGGCTGGTCTGCACGTACTGGTTGATGTCGCGGATGATCTGATCGCGGGCATCGAGCAAATCGTTGGGCTGGTGCCCCGAGGCCAGGGCACGACTGATTTCCGAGTTCAGCTTGGCGACCTGCCCGGCCATGTCATTGACCAGCAGCACGTTGTTGCGCAACTGCTGCTCGCTGGAGTAGTCCTGCTCCTCCAACATGCTGGCGGCGGCGTTGAAGCGCTTGGCCAGCTCGCTCATGCGCGTGAGCACGACGTTGCGGGCCGTGGCATCCGAAGGCGCGGCCTGCACGTCGGTGAAGGCATTCATCACGTTGTTGATGGCGTTGCCCAGGCTGCCGTCGCCCCCGCTGAACACGTCCTGCATCTGCATCAGGCCCTGCAGGCGGCTGCTGTCGGCGGCATAGGTGGCGTTGGCGACGTTGGACTGGCGGTTGAGCAAGGCGCTGTAGTTGCGCATCACGGTAGCCACCTGCACCCCTTTGCCGATGAAGCCGTTGCCCAGGTTCTGCCCGACCAGCGCCTTGGTATAGACGGTCTGGCGCGAATAACCGGGGGTATTGACGTTGGCAATGTTGTGCCCGACGGTGGTCAGGGCTTGCTGATTGGCGTTGAGGGCAGAGACGCCGACGTTCAGGAGACTCATGACAGGTGCTCTTTCTTAAAAGAAGAAGACGGTTCGGTTCACGCCTGCCCGCTGCGCTGCACGGCGCGGGCGCTCTCGATGGCGCGGGAGAGCTTGTTGGCGTATTCGGGGTCGGTGGCGTAGCCGGCCTTTTGCAGGGCGCCGGCGTAGTCTTTGGCGTTGCCGGTGGCTTGCATGGCCTGGGCGTAGCGCGGGTTCTGGCTGATCAGGCGGGCGTAGTCGCGGAACGATTCCTCGTAGGAGTCGTAGGCACGGAACTTGGCCTTGACCTTCTGCGGCTGGCCGTTCACGTATTCGGTGGTGGTGATCTCGGCCACCTTGCCCGTCCAGCCGCCGGTGGCCTTGATGCCGAACAGGTTGAACGAATTGGCCCCGCCCGCGCCGCGAATCTCGCTTTGGCCCCAGCCGGTTTCGTGCCCGGCCTGGCCCAGCATGTAGTGGGCGGGAATGCCGCTTTCGCGGGCCACGCGCTGGGCGGCGGCCTGGTGCGACTGCACGAAGTTCTCGCGCCCCTTGGGCGAAGGCGCGTAAGCGTCCAGCGCCTGCGCATTGGCCGCCGTGCCCAGCAGCCCGGCGCTGCCCGCCCATTGTGCGAAACGGCCGCTGCGGCTGGCCAGATTGACGGTGGAAGGGATGGAGAAGCTGCCGCGCTCGACCCCGCCCACGGGGGGCTGCAAGCCGGCCAGCGCTTCTTTTTCGTCCACGCCCATGGAACGGGCGATCTGCGCTGTGATGGCGGCGCTCAGGCCGCCGGGCAGGCCGGCCATGTTCACCGACAGCTGCTGGTCGTACATGTCGCGGGCCAGCTCGCCACCGCCGCCTTCCTCGTCGAGCAGGCCGCTTTTCATGGTGGCCTGGCGCATGCTTTTGATCATCTCGCGCATGAACAGCGATTCGAGCTGCTTGGCCGCTTCGCGGGCGGCCTGCGGGGTTTTGTTGCTGGCTTCGTTTTTCAGGCCGTTGAGCGAATTGACGTCCGCCGCCAGCGCATTGCTGGCATTGAAGCCCATGATCTGGTTGCTCATAGCACCTCCAGCTCCGCGTCCAGGGCGCCTGCGGCCTTGAGCGCTTGCAAAATCGCCAGCAAATCCTGGGGCGTGGCGCCCAGGGCGTTCAGGGAGCGCACCACGTCCGCCAGATTGGCCGACGAGGGCATGTTCACGATGCTGCCCGGCTCCTGCGTGACCTGGATGTTGGCTTTCTCGCGCACCACGGTCTGGCCTTGCGAGAAGGCGTTGGGCTGGCTGATGACCGGGGTGGAGTCGATGGTGATGGCCCGGTTGCCGTGGGCGATGGCGCTGGGCCGCAGGGTCACGGCCTGGTTCATGACGATGGAGCCGGTGCGCGGGTTGATGACCACCTTGGCCGCCGGTTTGCTGCCGGTCAGTTGCAGCTCCTCGATGTCGGCGATGAAGCCCACGCGGGCGCTGGGGTCCATCGGCGCCCGCACTTCCACGGTGCGCCCGTCCAGTGCGGCGGCCGTGCCCATGCCGTGGCGGCTGTTGATGGCCTGCACCACCTTGCTGGCGGTCTGGAAGTCGGTGGCGTTCAGCCCCAGGTGGATGGTGTCGCTGTCGTTGAGCGGGGTGGGCACGGCGCGTTCGACCTGCGCCCCCAGGGGGATGCGCCCGGCGCTCAGGTGGTTGATCTGCACCTTGCTGCCGCCGGCCGAGGCACCGGCGCCGCCGACGACCATGTTGCCTTGCGCCAGGGCGTAAATCTCGCCATCGGCGCCGCGCAGCGGCGTGGCGATCAGCGTGCCGCCCTTGAGCGATTTGGCGTTGCCCATGGAGGACACCACCACGTCGATCTGCTGGCCGGGCCGGGCAAAAGCGGGCAGCTCGGCGGTGACGACCACGGCGGCGACGTTCTTGAGCTGGATGTTGCGGGCATTGATGTTGCCCGGCAGGGTGATGCCCATCTGCTGCAAATAGTTTTGCACCGACTGGGTGGTGTAGGGCATCTGCGTGGTCTGGTCGCCCGTGCCGTCCAGGCCGACCACCAGCCCGTAGCCGGACAACTGGTTGCTGCGCACGCCCTGGACGGCGGCAACTTCCTTGATGCGCAGCGCGTGCGCGGGGTGCCAGGCAAGGCCGGCTGCCAGGGCGGCCAGCACGGTCAGGCTACGTGCTGTACCGCACAGGAAAACGCGCAGTGAATGGGGCATGGACAGTATCTTCATACTGCCCGATTCTGGAGATTCCTAGAAAGGCAGAACGCTCAAAAAGAAGGACGCTAACCAGCCAATTGACTGGGCTGCACCCTGCTGGCCACGGCTGCGCGACTCCACGCGCACGTTGGCCACCTGCTGCGAACTGATGACGCTGCCCGGCTGCATGAGGTAGGGATCGACGGTGCCGGTAAAGCGCAGCACGTCCACGTTGTGGTTCACGCCGATCTGCTTCTCGCCCGCAACAACCAGGTGCCCGTTGGGCAGCACGTCCACCACGCTGGTGGTGATGGTGCCGCTGAAGGTGTTGGCGCTGCTGGTGCCGCCGCCGCCGGAGAATTTCGCATCCGACTCCACCCCCAGCCCCAGGCGCGGAGTGATGCGGCTGTTGGTCGAACCGGCCAGCAGGGGCAGTTGCGTGGCGCTGGCGCTCATCTCGTTGCTGCGATTGACGTTGGAGCTTTGCTTCTGGCTGGCCGCGACTTTCTCGACGATGCTGATCATCACCGTATCGCCCACCATGCGGGCACGGCGGTTCTCGAACACCGGGCGGTAGCGGCTGGCCTGGTACAGGCTGCCGCTGTTGCTGACCGCCTGCGCCGGGGGCGCGATGGCCGCTGCCGTCACCGGCGCGGTGCTGCCCATGTCCACGGGCGGGGGGTTGTTGAGTGCGCAGCCACTGAGCACAGCGGCGGCGGCCAGCCAGACGCAGGCCGGGCGCACGTTCAAGGCAGTCAAGGGGTACATGGCACTCTCCATAAAAAAAGAGCTGTTTGCGCTGATGAATCAATGATTTCAGATATAAAAATATCTGAAAATCAATAAATACCAGCGCAAACAGCTATCAAGATAATCAAAGCTGCACCAGACGGCCCAGCATCTGGTCGCTGGTGGAAATGGCCTTGGAGTTCATCTCGTAGGCCCGCTGGGTCTGGATCATGGTGACCAGTTCATTGACCACGTTCACGTTGGACGATTCCAGGTAGCACTGCAACACGCTGCCCATGCTGGTTTCGCCCGGCGCCCCGGTCTGCGGAGCGCCCGAGGCGGGCGTTTCGCGGTACAGGTTCTCGCCCACCGGCTCCAGGCCGGCCGGGTTGATGAAGCTGGCCAGGTTGAGCTGGCCGATCTGCTGCGGCTCGGTCTCGCCCGGGGCCAGCACGGTGACGATGCCGGTCTTGCTGATGGTGAAGCTGCGCGAATCGGGCGGCACGGTGATGCCGTCCAGCAGCGGGTAGCCGCCCGAGGTGACCAGCGTACCGTCGCCGTTCAGGGCAAAGGTGCCGTCGCGGGTGTAGGCGGTGCTGCCGTCGGGCATCTGGATCTGGAAAAAGCCGTCGCCGTTGATGGCCACGTCGTAGGCCTTGCCGGTTTCCAGCGGCGTGCCTTGCGAGAAGGTGCGCGTGGTGGCGACCGAGCGCACGCCCAGGCCCATGTGCATCCCGGTGGGCAACTGGTTCTGCTCATCGACCTGCGAGCCGACCTGGCGCATGTTCTGGTAGATCAGGTCTTCAAACACCGCCGTCTGGCGCTTGAAGCCGGTGGTGGTGACGTTGGCCAGGTTGTGCGAAACCGTGTCCATATTCGTCTGCTGGGCGTTCATGCCGGTCTTGGCAATCCACAGGGAATTCATCATGGCGGGAGTCCTCCGTTAGCCGTTCATGCCCAGCAGCTGGGCGGCGGTTTTGTCGTTGGTTTCGGCGGTGGTCAGCAGCTTCATCTGCGACTCGAACTGGCGCGAGGCGGCGATCATGCCGACCATGGTCTCCACCGCATTCACGTTGGAACCTTCCAGCACGCCGTCGGCCAGGCGGGCCGTGGCATCGGTGGGCAGGGGGTTGCCGTCAGCGGCGCGAAACAGCCCGTCGTTGCCGCGCACCAGCGGGGCGTCCGCTTCGGGCGTGATCATCTTCAGGCGGCCGATGTTGATCGGGTCCTGCCCCGGCTCGGTCGCCGAGATGGTGCCGTCCGCGCCGAAGCTGACCTTGGAATTTTGCGGCACGTCGATCGGCGTGCCGCCATCCGACAGCACCGCCAGCCCGTTGGCCGTGAGCAGCTGGCCCTGCTCGTTCACTTCCAGGGCGCCGTTGCGGGTGTAGGCCTCCAGGCCGTCGAGGCCCTGCACGGCAAACCAGGCATTGCCCCGGGCCATGACGTCGGTCGGCTTGCCGGTGGTGATGGCCGTGCCCGGCAGGTCGGAATAGCCCGAGGTGGCATCCAGCCCGAACACCCGGGTGCTGGCCCCCGCCCCTTCCAGCGGCACCGAGCGGAAGGTCGTCAGCTCGGCACGGAAACCGGTAGTGGTGGCATTGGCCAGGTTGTTCGACAGGATGGCCTGGCGCTGCATGGCAGCGTTGGCCCCGGTCATGGTGGTGTAGATGATGCGGTCCATGGCGGGCTACTCCTTCACTGCGGTGATCAGCGCAGGTTCACCAGGGTGGAGAACACCTGGTCCTGCGTCTTGATCGTCTGGGCGTTGGCCTGGTAGGCCCGCTGCGCCGTCATCAT
>JAHRXD010000085.1 GCA_019104825.1 Comamonas sp. | reverse complement strand
ATACTGTTGATAGAGCCGTGTCTCCAGCGCATCGGCGCGTTTATTGACCTTGTCCTGTTCGGCGGTGTTGCTCTTGAGCGTGCGCTCCAGCGAGTCGGTCTTGCTGTTCAACGTGCCGTCAAACGCCAGCAGCTTGTCCGTGAAATTCTTGAAATTCACGGCAATCCCGCCGCCCTGGCCCAGACTGTCGGTCTTGTTGGCAAACAGACCTTTCAAACCGTCCAGATTGGTCAGCGCTTTATCCAGCTTGCTGGTGTCCATGCTGAGCTTGCCGCCCTCCTGCATCTGGATGCCGATATCGGCCAGGCGAGTCAGGCCATCCTTGCTGCCTGAAATTCCCTGGGTCAGCATACGCAGCGAGTTTTGCAAGCTCACCGTGGCGCTATCCCCCTGGAGCGCACCGGCCACCTTGGTTTCTTCGGTGTACTTGGTGGATTTGCCCAACAGGTCGTTGAGTTCGTTATAGGCGTCGACAAACTCCTGAATGTTCTTTTTCATGGCCTCGGTGTCGGCCTTGACCGCCAGAGTAGCGGTGTTTGTGGTCACTTCGGACACGGTGAAAGACATGCCAGGAATGGTTGCCGAAAAGGTGTTGCTGCTGGATTCCACCGCCACGCCATTGAGTTCCACCTTGGCATTCCGCGCCTCCTGGGCCTCGGTCTGCTCCAGTTTGTTCAGGGCGGAATCAATATCAACGGTGAATCTTTTGTCAGTACCGGTCTCCTTGGAGCGCAGCATCAGGCGCTCCTTGCCGTCCACATCCGTCACGACCGAAGCCTGGATGCCCATCCCTGCCTCGTTCACCTTGGCCGCAATCTTGGTCAGCGTGTCAGAGCTGGAGATACTCAGCTCCTTCTCCTCCCCCCCCATTTTCAGAGTGATCTTGCCGCTGGCCCCCATGGTTTCATCCTTGGGCAGAGCTGCAGCGCTTGCGCCGCCAACGACAGTCGTTTGCGCCTGCGCCAATTGCGTGACCTTGATGTTGTACGTGCCAGGCGTGGCAATCCCGGTCATGGTGCCGGAAATGGTGCTGTTGCTGGAACTGATGTTCACCCCGTTCCAGGCACTGTCCCGCGTCAGCTTGGAGACGATATCGCCCAGCTTGGAGGTCAGCGACTTGATCTCGCCATAGGTGGAGATCTGCGTCTGGATGCCTTCGGCCTTCACCTCCAGCTTTTCCAGCGGTGTTTTCTCGAGCGCAACCATCTTTTCGACGATCTTGCCGACATCCAGACCGCTGCCAATACCTGCGGATGAAATTGCCATGATGAATACTCCTCAAACCGCTATGCAGAACCACAGGCCATGCATGCACTAATGTCTATTGTGGCGCTATTGGTCTTGAAGCAAAAGCCTAAAAACTACCGCTAGCACCAGCCAATCCTCTTGACCCCAACTACCTGCGCACTCCGGGCTTAGCCCTTTATCGGCGGGTTTGCCGGAAACTTGAACACTTCAATGCAAGCGCATTTTGGTGCGCAACCGTGCAATCGCCTGGCTATGCAACTGGCTGATCCGCGATTCGGTAACGTCCAGCACGGCAGCGATTTCTTTAAGGTTCATGTCATGTTCGTAATACATGGACATGACGTATTTTTCACGCTCTGGCAAGTTTTCAATCGCCTGCACCAATGCTTGGCGCAAGCGGTGATCACGCAACTGGGCAAAAGGATCTGCCTCGGCGTCAGCCACATGGCGATCAAGGAAGCTTTCCCCCTCATCACCGCCTTGTCCGATATCTTCCAGATAGATGAGTTGAGTACCACGCACCCTCCCCAGCAATTCCTGATACTCGGCCAGCTCCAGCGCCATTTCCTGGGCGATTTCAGATTCCTTCGGAGGCCGCCCCAAAGTTTGCTCCAGACGGCGAATCGCTGCTTCAATGTCTTTCTGACCTTTGCGGGCACTGCGGCTCATCCAGTCATTGCCACGCAACTCATCCAGCATGGCCCCCCTGATGCGCTGACTGGCAAAAGTCTCGAATTGCACGCCCTGGCTGGCCTCGTAGCGCGACAACGCATCGGCCAGACCGATCATGCCCACCTGAATCAAGTCGTCCAGTTCGACACTGGGGGGCAGCTTGGCCATCATGTGCTGCGCAATACGCCGCACCAGCGGTGCGTGCTGGCGTATCAGAGTATCAAGACTTAACTGACCGTGAACGGTGTACATCAACTCAATGATTCCACACTGAAGACAAAGCGGGAGAAGGGGCAGAAAACGAGAGCGGCACAGCCGACTGCTCAGGCATGGCGACGATCTGGCTCTGCTCTAAGCATTGTAGCGCCCAGCGCTGCAATGCCCGTGGATCGCCCGGATCGACCTGCTGGGCCAGCGGTTCGGTACGCAAATGATGATGGGCACACTGCGCGATAGATTTCAACAAGGGATCGAGCCCGGTATGGGCCGGACGCAAGGCCAACAGCTGCGGCATAACCCCCGTATACATGAACATATGCTTGAGCGCCCGGTAGCACGGAACGACACTGTTGCGTCGCCCCGGCACCAGCACCCAGGGCGCTTGCTGCATTCCCTGCAATACCGGTGCCAGCAAGGGCGCAGGGGCCAACAGCACGACCAACGCATGGTTACGCAAGTGTCGATACAGCAGACTCAAGGGGCGCTGGCTGCTCGCCGACCCCAAATGTGCCAATTGCACCAATCCCCGCGCAGCCGGCAAACTGGCAATCGCATGAGGACGCGCAATGTCTGCCGACAATGCAGTAGAGCCGCAATCGGCATGTCCTTGCAGGATGTCCTGCAACCCAGGTGCTTGGTCTGTTTCTCGCTCCAGGCCATCCAGGATCACCACTGGATAACCTTGCTCCTGCAGCACGGCACAGGCGCTCCAGAGGGCAGACAAGTCTTCTGCTTCCCCAGATGGAATAACGCTCAAAACCCGCAAACCGCGGGTGTACCAACGCAGGCTGCTGCCTTGATGCAAGCCGCTCTCAAGCATGAAAACCTCCTGTCGCGGCCCCCAATGGAGAATCTGCGTAGAAAAAATCCAGATCCAGGCTGCTCGGATCGAAAGCCGATTTGCTGTGCGTACGCATCGAAGTAGCAATCAACTCGCTGGCCACGGCACGCTCAAAATCTTCTGGCACCCGTTGCCCCGTAGTGATGCCCCGCAACACCATTTGATGGCGGATCAAGGCATCAAGTGCGGGCCCAAGTTTGACGGCCTCATCGACCTTGGAAAGAATGGTTTGGCGGCAGTTGCCATGTTTGAAGGCAGCCAGCGATTCATCCAGGGTATCGCCATGGCAACCGGCATTGGTCACCAGCAATTGCTGGACGCCAGGAAGATCCAGCACCTGCAGGATGTCGTCCTTGCGAGGGTCGCGGGGAGCCACGCCCGTCGTGTCGATGATGACCATCTTCTTGCCAGAGAGCAGGCCCAGCAAATCTTGCAATGCAGCCTTGTCGTGCGCCAGATGGGCGACCACGCCCAGCATCCGGCCATAAGCACGCAGTTGCTCATGGCCGCCAACACGGTAAGTATCCAGCGTAATCAGGCCCACGCTTTGCGGGCCATGCTTCTGGGCACACAGGGCTGCGAGCTTGGCAGCAGTGGTAGTTTTTCCCACGCCAGTAGAGCCGATCAGCGCAAAGACGCCGCCCACTTCGTAAATCGGGGACGCAGCAGCGTCGGTGCGCAAGTTGCGCTCCAGCACCTGCATGAGCCAGCGCAGAGCTTCGGCCGGGCCACTGTTTTGCGGTACCCGTTCGATCAGCGTGCGGGCCAGGGCAGGGGAAAAGCCGGCGCGGATCAACTTCAGAATCAGGTTGGACTGCAAGGGATTCTGCCGCGTCTGGCCCAGCCATGCCAAGGTATTGAAGCGCTCTTCAATCAGGCTCTTGACCGATTGCAGCTCGTGCAACATGCCCGGGCTGACGGCAGGCAGCGCCTGCATCGCTTTGGTCTGGGGTTGCTCGGTCATCATGGCCCGCAGGGGGTTCTGGCGCACGGGCTGAGGCGCTGCCGCCGCTTGCAAGCTTTCCTGGCGGGCCTTACGGGCAAACGTGGGCAATTGCGCGTCGGGCAAGTCCGTTGCCTGGATACCTTCGCTGCGGCGGCGCAACATGCGCTCGCGCACGTAGTCCTGAAACGACAAGGTACTCATCGCCAGTTGCTCGGTATCCTCGGCCACGCTTTGGCGTGGGCTGACTTGCACGGGAGCGGGCCGCGCCGGTGCTGCCGAAGCAGTCGCCGGGGCCGGGGCTTTGCGCAGGGGGCGTGTTTCCTCGGCTTCCCGAGCCTGGATGGCGGCCCGCAGACCGGAGCTGGTCGTCTGGCCACTGTCCATGTGGTGCAGGTTGTCTTCTGCCGTGGCCATCACCTCCACCCCTTGGGCAGTCGCGCGGTTGGACAGGATCAGGGTGCCTTCGCCAAAAACAGACCGTGCTTTGGCTAAAGCTTCACGCGAGGTGGGAGCAATAAAGCGTTGGATGTTCATAGTCATGCACCTTTAAGAATGGGGCCGATGCGGATGGAATGCGTTTCGGGAATTTCACTGTGCGCCAGCACTTGCAGGCGCGGAGCCACGCGCCGCACCAGGCGGGCAATGGCATTACGGATCTGGTCGGGCACCAGCAGGCAGGCCGGCATACCCAGCTCTTCTTGCTGATTGGCCACTTCGGCAGCACGCTGGGTCAGCACATCGGCCACGCCAGGATCCAGAGAGGGGCCGTTGGCATTGGTCAGCGCCTGCACCAACAGGCGCTCCAGCCCTGGCTCAATGGCAATCACATTCAGCTCACGGGTCGGCCCGTAGATTTGCTGGACGATGGCCGGTGCCAGGGCAATGCGCACGCGCCGCGCCAGCTCCGCCGGGTCTTGCGTCACGCCGGCGTTTTCTGCCAGCGTCTCGATGATGGTGCGGATATCGCGGATGTGTACCGCATCCTCCAGCAGCAGCTGGAGAACTTTCTGGAACACGGTAATAGGCACCATCTTGGGGATCACTTCTTCAATCAACCGGGGAGCGGACTTGGCCACATGGTCCACCAGTTGCTGTACCTCGGAACGGCTCAACAACTTGGCAGCATGCATTTGCATCAAGTGTGACAAATGTGTCGCCATGACAGTTTCCGAATCAACGACGGTAAAACCGGCCATTTGTGCCGCTTCCTTCTGGCGCTCATCGATCCAGTGCGCGGGCAGGCCGAAAGCAGGGTCGGTGGTGGGCGTGCCGATCAGCGGCGTGGTGATGCCGCCCGGATTGATCGCCAGGTACATGCCGGGGAAAGCTTCACCCTCGCCAACCATCACGCCGCGCAAGGTGATGCGATAGGCACTGGGCTTCAGTTCCAGGTTGTCACGCACATGCACCGCAGGCGGCAGGAAGCCCACTTCCTGGGCAAATTTGCGACGCACCCCCTTGATGCGGGTGAGCAGATCCCCTTGCCGTTTTTTATCCACCAGGGCAATCAGGCGGTAGCCCAGTTCCAGACCCAGCAGGTCCACAGGCTGCAGATCGTCCCAGGTCGCCTCGGTTTCCTGCTGGGGAGCGGCCAGCGCCTCCTGAGCGGCGGCAACCTGCGCCTCTGTCTCCTGCGGCTTGTTCTGGGCCTGCATGGCAAGCCAGGCGCCATAACCGAAGACGCTGCCCATCACCAGGAACACCGTGTGCGGCATACCCGGAATGCAGCCCAGCAGAATCAAAATTGCCGCCGTAATTCCCAGGGCACGGGGCGACATGAACATCTGGGCAGCAATCTGTTTGCCGGTATCGTTGTCCTTGCCAACGCGGGAGATCACCATGGCTGCCGCCACCGAGATCAGCAGACCAGGAATCTGCGCCACCAGGGCATCGCCCACCGCCAGCAGAATGTAGCTGTTGGCCGCTTCCCCGGCCGACAGTCCGTGCTGGGCCATGCCGATGGCAAAGCCGCCAATGATGTTGATGATCAAAATCAGAATCCCGGCCACCGCGTCCCCGCGCACGAACTTGCTGGCACCATCCATGGAGCCGAAGAAGTTGGCCTCTTCCTGCACCTCCAGCCGGCGGCGCTTGGCCTCGGCTTCATCGATCAGTCCTGCATTCAAATCAGCATCGACGGCCATTTGCTTGCCGGGCATGGCATCCAGGGTAAACCGGGCCGACACCTCGGCAATCCGCTCGGCCCCCTTGGTCACGACCATGAAGTTGATGACCACCAGGATGGCAAACACGATCAAGCCCACGGCAAAGTTGCCGCCGATCAAAAAATGGCCAAACGCCTCGATCACC
>JAHRXD010000001.1 GCA_019104825.1 Comamonas sp. | reverse complement strand
GTCATGGTGGTGTAGATGATGCGGTCCATGGCGGGCTACTCCTTCTCTGTCACAAGCGCTGCATCAGCGCAGGTTCACCAGGGTGGAGAACACCTGGTCCTGTGTCTTGATGGTCTGGGCGTTGGCCTGGTAGGCGCGTTGCGCGGTCATCATGCCGACCAGCTCGGCGGTCAGATCGACGTTCGATTCCTCCAGGGCGCAGCCCTGCACCCAGCCGAAGCTGCCCGAACCGGCCGAGCCGTACAGCACCGGGCCGGAATCGTTGGTCTGCACCCAGTTGTTGTTGCCATTGGGCGCCAGCCCCTGGGGATTGGTGAAGCGGGCCAGCGCCACGCGGCCTTCGGCGCGGGTCAGGCCGTTGGAGTACGAGGCCATGAGCGTCCCGTCCTTGGAGACGTTCACCCCCGTCAGCTCGCCCGAGGCATAGCCGTCCTGGGTCATCTTGTCCACGCTCCACTTGCGGTCGTTCTGCGTCATGCCGCTCAAGTCCAGCGCCACGTTGAAAGGCGCCGGCGGGTTGTTCGGATTGGCGGCCGAGGGGTCGACATTCAAGGACAGCGCCGCGGGCGTCGTGGACGTGAACTTGCCTTCGCCATCGAACTGCACCTGCCCGACCGGCGTGGCCGCCGGGTCCAGGCTGTCGTACACGTCCCAGGTATTGCTGCCGTTCTTGACGAAATAGACCTCCACCGGAATCGCCACGCCCTGGCTGTCGAACACCTGCACCGAGCTGCCATAGGTATGGCGCGGAGTAACCGGCGTCTGGCTGGCGGCATCCGGTGCCGTGGCCGGCAGGTTGGCCGCCTGCATCTGCAGGCTGGTGGTCTGGCGGCCAGGAATCCCGGAGCCGGTGGGAAACTGCAAATCCACCGGCTGGGTGCCCGTGGCGCTGGCATCGGCCCAGCCCTGCACCTTGTCGCCGTTGGCGGTGATGAGGTAGCCGTTCTTGTCCAGCTGGAACGCGCCGTTGCGGGTGTAGGCCACGCCGTCCGGGGTGTTCACGACGAAGAAGCCGTCGCCGTTGATCGCCATGTCCAGCCCGTTGGCCGTGGGGGTGATCACGCCCTGGCTGAATTGCTGCGTGACGGCGGCCACGCTCACGCCGATCCCGGCGCCGGCGCTGCCGGGGCACTGCCCGGTGCCCATGGCGCTGGCCACCATTTCATTGAACTCGGCCCGCGACTTCTTGAAGCCGACGGTGTTGCTGTTGGCAATGTTGTGGCCGCTGACGTCCAGGCTTTTGCTGGCGGCGTTCAGGCCGGAAAGTCCGTGATAGAAACCCATGGTGCTGCTCCTTGCAGGTGCGAAATACCGAAAAACTTAGAACACAGCCTTGACGCTGCTGTAGCCGATGCTGCTGCCGTTGGCCAGCTCCAGCACCATGCCCTGGTCGGTGATGCTGGTGGCCACGACCGCATTCGGCGCCAGGGAGGTGGACTTGACCGCCTCGCTCCCATTGGTGGCCGTGACCTTGAAGCGCAGGTCGCTCAGGTCGCCCTCGTAGGCCGAACCGTCCCAGGTGAAGTAGTTGCGCCCCGGGTTGGCGCTGCCCAGCTGCATGGTGTCCACGAGCTGGCCGCTGCTGGTCATGATCTGCACCTGAACGTCGCTGGCCAGCCCGTCCAGGTCGAACGCCGCCGTGCCGCGTGCCGTGGGGACTTTGTTGCCGTCTTCGTCCTCGGTTTCGCCCACGACCATGCCCAGCTGGTCGCCTGCGGACAGCACGGTGCGCCCGATCAGGTTGCTGCCCTGCAGCATCTGCATGGTGGAGAACTGGCTGGTGACGCTGTTGACGGTGTCGTTGAGCTTTTCGATGCCGCTGACGGTGCTGATCTGCGCCATCTGCGAGGTCATCTGCGCGTTGTCCATCGGGCTGGTCGGGTCCTGGTTCTTGAGCTGCGCGACCAGCAGGGTCAGGAACTGGTTCTGCATCTCTGCGGCATTGGAGGCCGTGCCCCCGGTGCCGGTGGTGCTATCGGTAGTGCCTGCGCCGTTCAGGCCTCGGGTATAGACGCTCGTGCTATCAATCATGGAAATACTTTCTACGCTCCGGAGAACGTGCTTATTGGCCCAGTTGCAGCGTCTTGAGCAGCAGCGTCTTGGCCGTGTTCATGACTTCGACGTTGTTCTGGTACGAGCGCGAGGCGGAAATCATGTCCACCATCTGATCGACCGCATTCACGTTGGAGTGGCTGACGTAGCCCTGGTCGTCGGCCAGCGGATGCTCGGGCGAATACACCTTGCGCCCAGGGGTGTTGTCCTCCTTGATGCCCACGACCTTGACGCCGGCGGCGCCCTCCTCGCCCATCGGCGCGGTCTGGAACACCACCTGGCGGGACTTGTAGGTTTCGCCATCCGGCCCGGCCACGGCATCGACGTTGGCCAGGTTGGACGCAACCACGTTCAGCCGCTGGGACTGGGCGCTCAAGGCACTGCCCGAGACACTGAAAATAGAAAACATTGACATGGTGGCTTACCTCCAAAAATTCTTGCTGGCGTGCTTACTGGCCGGTAATGGCCGACAGCAGCGTGCGCGACGAGCCGTTGACAAAGCGCAGCGTGGCTTCGTAGCGCACGGCGTTGTCGACGAAGTTGGCCCGCTCGCGGTCCATATCCACGGTGTTGTTGTCCAGCGCGGGCTGGGCCGCCAGGGAATAGCCCAGGCGCTTGTCCTTGTCCTGACCAAAGCTGACCGTCGGCACCGGAATGTGCTTGGCATCGGTGGTGCTCAGGGTGCGCAACTGTTCCTGCAAGGCATTGGGGCCTCTCGTGGCGGCCTTGAGGGTCTTGGCAAAGTCGAAATCCCGCGCCACATAGCCAGGGGTGTCGGCGTTGGCGATGTTGCTGGAGATGATCCGCTGGCGCTCGGCACGCAGCACCAGTGCGTCGGTTTGGAAATCCAGGTTACCGGTGATTTTGTTGAGCATGGGATTCTTCCTTTCAGGCAATGTCCTGCACAGCCAGCCACTGTCCGGCAGGCTCCTGGACGTGCAGCGATTATGGAAATTCACCCCGCCGACGAAAGCGCGAAGAAAACGCCCTTGCCCCTGTTTTTCCCGGCTTTGGCACACGGCAAGCGCACTACAGTTGCCCCAAACCAAGCGCTTGAACGACCTTTGCCCACACCTGTCCCCATGCCTGCACCCAGCCACCCCAGCCATCCTCTGCTTCGCCCGTTCGCACTGGCGCTACTGGGGGCGGCGGCGTGCAGCGGCGCGGCGGCGCAAAACAGCCTGCCCGCGCTCAATGCCCTGGGCGAGCAATGGGTGCAGAACGCCATCGCGCAGGAGGACGGCGGGCAAAGCCTGCCGCTGCGCCTGGAGGTCCAGGTCGGCAAGCTCGACCCCCGCCTGCAACTGGCCCCCTGCAACCAGGTGGATGCCTACCTGCCCGCCGGCTCCAAGCTGTGGGGGCGCACCCGCATCGGGCTGCGCTGCGTCGAACAAGGGGCCCGGCCCTGGAACGTGTTCCTGCCCGTCACCGTGCAGGCCTGGGGACCGGGCTGGGTACTGGCCACGAATGTCAATAGCGGCGAAACGCTGGACGCCAGCAGCGCCGTGCAGGCCGAGGTCGATTGGGCGGCCGACCTGTCGCCCATCCTCGTGAATCCCGGCGACTGGATCGGCCAGACCGCCACCCGCAACCTGATGGCGCGGCAGGTGCTGCGCCAGTCGATGGTGCGGCCTGCCGCCGTCTTCCAGAAGGGCGCAACCGTCAAACTCCTGTCCAGAGGGGCCGGGTTTGTCGTCACTTCCTCAGGAAAAGCCGTCACCGGCGCAGGCGTGGGCGAAACCGTCAAGGTCAGGATGGATAATGGGCAGCTCGTCTCCGGTACGGTCAATGCCCAGGGCGATGTGGAAGTCGGGCCGTAGCCGCCAAGCGGCACATCCCGTTGCAAAGAAATTGCTCAAGTTCCCCCACCCCCTGCCGATACCACTAGCAACACAGCGATAGAACGCTCCACGGAGAAAAGAACATGAAGGTCGGAATCAACAACAACGTCGAAATGCTGGCAGGCAAGCTCCAGCAAGGCGCAGCCCAGAGCGCCCAGCAAAAACAAACCGGTACGGCCGCCGAAGCCGTCCAGGCCAGCGGTCGCACCGCCCAGGCCGGGGTGCCGGTCACCGTCTCCAAATCGGTACGCTCGCTCGACCAGGGCAGCAAGACCTCGGCGGACATCGACATGGCCAAAGTCCAGGCCATGCGCGAAGCCATCGCCAACGGCAGCTTCAGCGTCAACGCCGGCGCCATCGCCGACAAGCTGCTGGCCGATGCCGGCATGTTCCTGGGCACCGCTGCCCGCACCTGATCGCCCCCCGCTATTCCTGGCCCCGCTGGCCTGCACACCGCCTTTCCGACCTTCGGCGGGCGTGCAAGGACAGCGGGGCTTTACTATTGCGGCTGTCTTTGCTTTGAGTGACCGACCATGCAACTGGAACAAGCCCTGGGCCAAATCGACGGCCTGCTCGACCTCATCACCCCCATGCTCACCGAGGCGTCGCCCGACGCCATCGCCCAGGCGATGGAACAGCTGCGTGACAGCATGACGGCGTTTGCCGGCCTGGCCCAGCGCTTCGAGGCCAGCGCCTTCACGCCACAGGCCGTCACGCACATGCAGCGCATCTCCGAGCGGCTGGCGCAAATCCGGGAACACATCGTCAAGATCGGCGCCATCAGCAACCAGCAGCTGCAGGCCCTGGTGCCCCAGCAGGGCAGTACCCACACCTACGGCGGCAGCAAGCTGCCTCCCGGGGCCGCCGCATCGGTGGCGCGGCTGTACCATGTCAGCGGTTAATCCCTGAATACACCGCCGATGCCGCTGGACTTGCACAATTTGCCCCCGCTCTCCCCCGCCCCGCTGGCCCCCTGGGCCTGCCACCCCTCTGCCACACGCGGGCGCCGCTACCCGGAAGCGCCCACCCCCACGCGCAACGACCACCAGCGCGACCGCGACCGCATCGTGCATAGCAGCGCCTTCCGCCGCCTGGTCTACAAAACCCAGGTGTTCGTGAACCATGAGGGCGACCTGTTCCGCACGCGCCTGACGCACTCGCTGGAAGTGGCGCAGATGGGCCGCAGCATTGCCCGCCCGCTGGGGCTGAACGAAGACCTGGTGGAAGCCATCTGCCTGGCGCACGACCTGGGCCACACCCCGTTCGGCCATGCGGGCCAGGATGCGCTGAACGACTGCATGCGCGACTGGGGCGGCTTCGAACACAACCTGCAAAGCCTGCGCGTGGTCGATCGCCTGGAAGAACGCTACCCCGATTTCGACGGCCTGAACCTGACCTTTGAAACCCGCGAGGGCATCCTCAAGCACTGCTCCCACACCAACGCGCAGTTGCTGGAGCAGCAGGAACCGGGCGGCGTGGGCCGGCGTTTTCTGTTGAAGCAGCAGCCCTCGCTGGAGGCCCAACTGGCCAATCTGGCCGATGCCATCGCCTACAACGCCCACGATGTGGACGACGGCGTGCGCTCCGGCCTCATCACCCTGGAGCAGTTGCAAGACATCCCCCTGTTCGCCCGGCACTACCGGCAGGTGCTGCGCGACCACCCCGCGCTGGCCGCACCCGATGCCCAGCGCCGGCTGCTGTACGAAAGCATCCGCCGCATGCTGTCGGCCCAGGTCTACGACGTCATCGCCACCACCCAGGCGGCGATTGCTGCGGCAGGCGTCGCCAGCGTGCAGGACGTGCGCGAATGCGGCCAGCGGCTGGTGTCCTTCAGTGCCGACATGCACTACGGCAGCCAGGCGCTGAAAACCTTTTTGCTGCACCAGCTCTACCGCCACCCGCAGGTCATGCAGACCATGACGGCGGCGCAGCAAGTGGTGCGCGAGCTGTTCGCCTACTACCTGGAACACCCCCAGGCCATGAAACCGCGCTTTGCCCAGCGTGCCCAGCAGGCCGCAGCGGCCGGGGACGCCACCGCCCGCGCCCGCGCCGTGGCCGACTTCGTCGCCGGCATGACCGACCGCTACGCCGCCGGGGAACACCAGCGCCTGACCGGGCAAAGGCTGTTGGCCTGACAATACCTTCCCCCTCTGTTGGAGAAACCCCGCCCATGAACACCCCCGCCCCCGGCTCCGAAGCACCGTCCTACCCCGAGGACATCGTCATCGCCGACACCGTGCGCTGGCTGGAGCAGGCCGTCATCGGCCTGAACCTGTGCCCCTTCGCCAAAGGCGTCCACACCAAGGGGCAGATTCACTATGCCGTCAGCCAGGCGCAGAACGGCGAGGGCGTCATCCTCGACCTGCACCGCGAACTCGAAGCCCTGGCCGAAGCCAACCCCGAGCAGCGCGACACCACCCTGCTCATCCTGCCGCAGGCGTTCGCGGACTTTCTGGACTTCAACGACTTCCTGGAAGTGGCCGACGCCATGATCGACGAGCTGGAGCTGGGCGGCATCCTGCAGGTGGCGTCCTTCCACCCGCGCTTCCAGTTCGAGGGCACCGAGGTGGACGACGTGACCAACTGCACCAACCGCGCCCCCTACCCCATCCTGCACCTGCTGCGCGAAGACAGCATCGACAAGGCCGTGGAAGCCTACCCCGAGGCCGAAATGATCTACGAACGCAACATGCAGACGCTGGAAGCCATGGGCCTGGAAGGCTGGCTGGACCTGGACGTCGGCCCGCGCTGCCCGGTCACCGGCCGCACCCTGCACGACACGCATGAAGAAAAATAAACCTGCAAAACCTGCCGCCCCCGTGCAGCAGGACATCGCCGCGCAGCTCGGCCTGCAACCCGGCCAAAGCCTGGAGCTACTCAAGGCGCTGCACATCCTCACGCGCGAAGGCAAGCTCAACCAGGACTCGCGCCGCAAGCTCAAGCAGGTCTACCACCTCTACCAGTTCATCCAGCCCCTCCTCGAAGAACTGGGGCAGGGCGACCACGCCGTCACGCTGGCCGACCACGGCGCGGGCAAGTCCTACCTGGGCTTCATCCTCTACGACCTGTTTTTCAAGAACCTGGACCGGGGCACCATCTACGGCATCGAAACCCGCGCCCCGCTGGTCGAGGCCTCGCAACGGCTGGCCGCCGACCTGGGCTTCGAGCGCATGGCGTTCCTGAACATGTCGGTGGCCGACTCCACCCGCGCCGACTTCATGCCCGAGCGCTTCGACATCGTCACCGCCCTGCACGCCTGCGACACCGCCACCGACGACGCCATCGCCTTCGGCCTGGAAAAGCGTGCCAGGGCGATGGTTCTCGTCCCCTGCTGCCAGGCCGAACTGGCCGCCGCCATGCGCCAGAACAAAGCCCTGCACCTGGCCCGCACCCCGCTGGCCGAGCTGTGGCGCCACCCCATCCACACCCGCGAAATCGGCAGCCACCTGACCAACGTGCTGCGCTGCCTGTACCTGGAAGCCTGCGGCTACCAGGTCACCGTGACCGAACTGGTGGGCTGGGAACACAGCATGAAGAACGAACTCATCATCGCCCGCTACACCGGCCAGAAAAAACGCAGTGCCGCCCAACGCCTGCACGAACTGCTGGTCCAGTTCGGGCTGACCGAAGCGCTGGCGCAGCGCTATCCCGCGATTCAGGCGGCAGATCAATAAAAGGAGAGCTGCTTCCGCTGTCTATGCAAGGATTTCAGATGCAAAACCATCTGAAATCCTTATATCACATGCGGAAACAGCTCCCAATATCACCAATACCCCAGCACCTTCCACCACAGGCTGCCCACCACCAGCCAGATGAGGATCAGCACCACGCTCATCACGAAGCCGGTTTTCCACCATTCGCCCAGCGTGGTGTAGCCCGAGCCGAAGATGACCGGCG